>CBEUNJ010000020.1:0-19907 GCA_965544465.1 uncultured Chlorobaculum sp. | reverse complement strand
TGGTGGAGATGGCGGGACTTGAACCCGCGTCCAGAACACTGCTCGATGCAGTCACCACACTCATCTCCGGTGATTGGATTGTCGGGGGCCGATTACATCACCGGCAACGTTCGTCCCCTTATCCCGAGTTAGTACCCGCATGTCCCCTCAGGCGTGAGCATACGGAGCTTACTTGCGCGAGCCCGTAGGCTCAAGCGCGGGTTATGCCATCCGGCGGCTTCAGAGTAAGCGCATTCACCGCAGGACGATGGCGTCTGAGTTAACTTGTGCTAATCAGGCAGCCATTGCATACGAATAATCGTCTGCATCTAATTGTTACATAGACTTGTTTAACGAGTCCGTCCATGCTGAAACTCGGAGTGCAACGACATCTCACACGTATCCTGTCGAAAGCCTGTCATCCCCAATAAGTCAAAGAACCATGCTCTGAGCATGTGAACGGAGTAGATAACATTTTCTACTCGCATTATCAACAATAGGTTATGGCGCAGAGTTCCGAAGTGAATAAAATCCTGCGCGATGACCGAACACAACAGGAGCAGACACGCAGGCGCCTGCCCCTACAGTCTGTGGCTTCTGCTTGCTCTCAGTTCATTCCCGGCAATTCCGGAGAGTTGGCCACAAGGCAGTAATCGCCGCCTTTGGCGCGGACAGTCCGGCTCCACATGCGTTCATACTCGTCAGTAAAGATCAGCTCGCTCGATGCGTCGGCGGTGTACCACGAGCCCTCTTCGAACTCCTCCTTGAGCTGACCGGGACTCCAGCCGGCGTACCCGAGAAAAAAGCGAACTTCGAACGGGTGGATGAGCCCGGTGTTAATGAGATAGCTGAGCTGCTCCTTGTCGCCGCCCCAGAACAAGCCGTCAATGACCTCGGTCGCGCCGTCGATGACATCCCCCCTGGTATGCAGAAAATGCACCGTATCGACCTGAACCGGCCCGCCCATGTGCAACGGCTCGTCAATGTCATCGAAGCCGCTGATGGCTTCGCAGACCTTGAACTCCATCGGACGATTCAGAATGAAGCCGATCGAGCCTTCGTCGTTGTGTTCACACATGAGCAGAACCGTCCGCTTGAAGTTCGATTCAAGCAGATTGGCCGAAGCAAGCAACAACTTGCCTGCTGTGAGCATTTCGAATTCATTTACCATGTGTTACGCTGTTTGCTGCAACCACTCAAACACTTCCGCTGCATGTTGTTCCGGTTTGACCTTTGGCCAGACCTTTTCGATAACACCCTGTTCATCGATGAGATAGGTCACGCGATTGGTGCCCATGTACTCCTTGCCCATGAACTTTTTCAGACCCCAAACGCCATAGGCTTCGACGATTTTCTTGTCTTCGTCAACCACCAGCGTAAAAGGTAACTCGTTCTTTTCGGCGAACTTGCGATGAGCTTTCTGCCCATCGACGCTCACACCAAGCACTTCGGCGTCTATCTTTTTAAAGTTAGGAAAATTGTCACGAAAAGCGCAAGCCTCCTTGGTGCACCCCGGCGTATTATCCTTGGGATAAAAATAGAGAATGACCTTGCGCCCGCGATAATCAGCAAGAGAGAGCAGATTGCCATCCTGATCGATCGCCGTAAATTCCGGCGCTTTCTGACCTGGTTCTAATAATTCCATAGCGTTCGTGTGGTTACAATTGATACGAGCGAGAATTGCGCCGTTTCTGGGAAAAAACCGGAAAGACTGCTAAAAGTTTCGCGTTTTTTGCAACGCTCCGCTTCCAGCTAAAATGCTCAAGAAATTATTAGCAAACCCCTCCCGTTTTCTGGATAAAACAGAATCGGCGGCATGAGGTTGCCGGTCGCTGTTCAGGAACTGAAAAAACTATTTGAGGCATGAAGCCCTTTATCTTTTGCCCGCATTGCGCAACCCCGCTGAACGAAACGCTTATTGAAGAACGGCAGCGAATGAGCTGTCCGCAATGCGGCTGGATTCATTATATCAATCCCACTCCGGTGACCGTGGCGCTGACGCTCAATCAGAAGAACGAGTTACTGCTCATCCGCAGAGCCCACGAGCCGGCGCTCAATGAATGGGCCTTGCCGGGCGGCTTTCTCGAAGCGGGTGAACGCCCGGAAGAGGGATGCCTCCGAGAGCTGTACGAGGAGACCGCGCTTGAAGGCTCCGTCGAGGAGTTGATCGGCGTCTTTCACCGCGAATCGGAGATGTACGGTTCGCTGATGGTGGTGGCGTACCGCGTGCGAGCGGCTCACGAAAATATCCGCATCAATCACGAAGTCTTCGAGGCGGGTTTCTACACTCCCGACCGCCTGCCGCCGGTTCGCATTCCGCTGCACGCGCACATCATCGAGGCCGCCCGCTGGCCGGAGCTGAATCTGTCACTCACTCCTTGACGGCCTGCGGCGGAATCGTCGCGCCCTGAAGCTGATAGACGCTGAGTTCGAAGAAGGGCAGCACAGCGAAAATATGATCCAGAATGTCGGCCTGTATCGCCTCGTAGGCCGCCCAGTCCTTCGTTTTGGTGAAGCAATAGAGCTCGCACGGCAGGCCAAACGCATCCGGTTGCAGGTACCGGATCATGATCATCATATCGGTGTTGATCTTGGCCAGGTGGCGCACATACGCTTCGAGATAGGCTCTGAACGTGCCGAGATTGGTCATTCGCCGTCCATTGACCGGTGAATGTTCATCGGCCATAACGGCGCGATTGTAGTGTTCGATCTCCTCGCGGCGCTCCCTCAGATACGGCTTCAGAAGCTGGACGGACTCGATCTTCTTTGTAAGCTGGTCATCGAGGAAGCGGATGCTGTGCAGGTCAATATTAACGGAGCGCTTGATACGCCGACCGCCCGACTCCTGCATCCCGCGCCAGTTTTTGAACCCTTCTGAAATCAGCGTGTAGGCCGGAAGCACCACGATGGTCTTATCGAAATTCTGCACCGACACCGTCACCAGCGAAATATCAATCACGTCACCATCCGCACCGTATTTCGGCACCGTGATCCAGTCACCGATACGCACCAGATCGTTGGTCGAAAGCTGCACGCCCGCCACGAGGCCAAGAATCGAGTCCTTGAAAATGAGCAACAGCACCGCCGTAAACGCGCCAATACCGCTGAAAAAGACTACCGGCGACTGGCCCATGAGCCGCGAGATGACGATAATCAGACCGCTAAAAACCACGATGGTCTTGAACACCTGCACGATGCTCTTGACCGGCAATTTTTTGCCAACCGGATGATGCGCGAAAAACTCTTGCACCACATCGAGCGTCGAGAACAGCAGCATGATGACGACAATCGCGAACAGAATAACCAGCACATCGTGCACCAGCGGCACGGACTGCGGGTAGAATTTCAGGATCGGCCCAGCCATGCGGTAGGCAAGCACCGGAGGCACCATGCGCGCCACCCAGACGAACACGTTGTGTTGGACCAGAAGATCGTCGAGCTTGGTCGCCGTTTTGGCGGCAAACTTGTGGATAAAGCGCAAGAGCACCTGTTTCAGCATAACCTCCACAACTCCGATGAACAGCAAGGAGGCCAGAACCGCAAGCAAGGTAACGATCGGCGTTGCTATGGATGGGGCGATTCTTAAGGATTCGATGAACAGCAGCAAAGAGTCAAGCATGACAAAGGCGATTGATATTCAATGCGTCGCCAGACAGCAAGTCTAACGAAAAAGGTTCGCGCTCATTAATACAAAAAATCGGAATGAAGCGAAAATGCGGGCGCAGGCGTGCCGCTCCGGACGCTCACTCGCCCGAAGTTGCTCCCGTCCCGGCCATCGGGAAGGTGACCGTAAAGGTCGAACCGCTGTGGGTTCGTGAGCGCACCTCAACCTTGCCCTTGTGCGCCAGCACGATGTGCTTGACGATCGACAAGCCGAGCCCGGTGCCGCCAAGCTCGCGGGAGCGCGCTTTGTCCACACGGTAGAAGCGCTCGAAAATCCGCTCCAGGTCGGCCTGCGGAATGCCAAACCCGTTATCGGAAACCTCGATGCTGACTGCGTCATCCGACTTGTAGGCGCTGACCCTGACGCGCCCGCGATTCGCATCGACATACTTGATCGCATTATCGATAAGGTTGCGCATGACGATGTCGAAGTAGTTCCGGTCGGCCAGCACCGGCGGCAACCCGTCAGGCGCGTTCAGCTCGATGCGCACCCCTTTGCGCGACGCGGCTGGCTCGAACAGCGCCACCGTTTTTTCGAGCTGCGGGCGGATGGCAACCGGCTCGAAGGTATAGACAATCTTGCCCGATTCGATGCGCGACAGATCAAGCACGTCGTTGATGAGCGCGGTCAGCTGCTCGCTCTCCTGCTGGATGATGCGCAGGAAGGCCGTGGCGTTTTCGGGATCGTTCATCGCGCCATCAAGCAAGGTTTCGGTGTAGCCCTTGATACTCGCCAAGGGCGTGCGCAGCTCGTGCGACACGCTGGAGACGAAGTCGCGGCGCGTGCGTTCGAGATTGCGCAGACGGGTGATGTCGTTGATGACCAGCACCGTTCCATCGAACTGCGAAGCTTTCCTGACCGGCACGGCCGTCACCTTGAACACCCGCTCCCCTTTCGGCGTCATAACGGTCAGCTCTTCGTTGTAAATGCCGCTCTGGCGGGCGTGCACCCGCTCTAACAGCTCCCGCATCTCGGGAAGTTCGATATGATCGACCGGAATCGAGCGCTGCCGGGCCTCCTCAATCATGAACAGCCGCGACGCTGCCGGATTGGCCAGCACGATTTCGCCCGAAGCGCTGGTGACGATAATCGCCTCCCGAATGCTTGAGAGCACCTCGCGAAGCCACTCCTCCTTGCGAGTCAGGCGCACAATCTCTTCGGAAAGGTAGTTGAAGGCGCGTGAAAGACGCCCAATTTCGTCGTCGTGCCTAACGGGAATTTTCACCTCGGTCTCACCGTGCAGGAACCGGTCAGCCGCGTCGGCAATGCGGCCTAGCGGACGCGACAGGAAAAACGCCGAAAGCCCGCCCGCCGTCAAGGCGAGCAAGAGAGCCCAGAACAGCCCGCCCTCAATGCTCCTCCGATTGATCTGCTCTTCGAGCTGGCCGATGTCATGCAGAGGCTTCGCCAGCCGCAGCACGCCCCAGGTCTTGGGCTTGCCAACCGGCACGGCCATGTAAAGCATGTTCTCGCGGATGGTTTCGCTGAACCGTTTCGACTCGCCCAGTCCATTCGCAAGCGCCTCCTTGACCTCCATGCGATTGCGGTGGTTTTCGAGATCGGAAATTTGCGCAGTGGAAATGTAGGAGTCGCCAATCACGCGGCCATTGAGGTCGATGAGCGTCACGCGCAGCTTGAGCGCCTTGCCCACCCTGTCGGCCCAGCGGTCGGAAGCGGCAATCGACGACCAACCTTCGGGCTGCCGCTCCAGCAACCCGGCGTTCAGCCTGAGATCGTGAAGCAGACCGCTGCGAACCGTCCTGAACACCACCTCGCGTAAGTGCCGCCCCTGATAGAGGTAGCTCAACGCGAGCGAGAAAAAGACGATCAGGCCGAACACAAGGCCAATTCTGAATGAGACCTTAGCCTTCACCAGACTCCGCTTCGCCTTCGTCGAATTTATAGCCGAGCCCGCGCACGGTCTTGATGAGCTTCCCTGCCTCGCCAAGCTTTTCGCGCAGGCGGGTCACGTGGGTGTCGATAGTGCGGGTGTTGATGCTCTTGTCCACGTCCCACACGTCGGAGAGCAGTACGTCGCGCGTCTGCGCCTGCCCCCGCCGCTTCAGCAAGAGCGCCAGCAGTTTGAACTCCATGAGCGTCAATGCCAACTCGCGTCCGTCAAGCGTAGCGATATGGCGGCCAATGTCGATTTCGATGCCGCCCGCCTTCAGCACCTCCTGCACGTTGCTGCGATTGCGGCGGTCGCGCTTCAGAATAGCGCGAATGCGCAGGTTCAGCTCGCGGGGACTGAAGGGCTTGACAACGTAATCGTCGATGCCAAGCTCGAAGCCGAGCACCTTGTCGATCTCCTCGCCCTTGGCCGTCAGCATCACGATAGGCAGGTCACTGTACTGCACATCCTGCCGAACACGGCGGCACACCTCGAAACCATCAATGCCCGGCAGCATGATGTCGAGCAGCACCAAGTTGACCGCATGCTGCCGGAGCTGTTCGAGCGCCTCCTCGCCGGTGGCGGCGTGGATGCAGCCATAGCCCGCCTTTTCGAGATTGTACTTCAGAAGCCCGGCAAGGTTCCGGTCATCTTCGACGATCAAAATGGTAGTGTCAAACATGCTGAGTTGGTTAGCTAAGCGTTCGTTTCTGTTCAGGTGATTTTCCAGCAGGCGGCCTGATGGTGGCCCGGTTCATACTCGACGAGCGGCGGCTGAGCCTGTCGGCAATGCGCATCGGCCAAGGGGCAGCGTCCGGCGAACCGACACCCCTCCGGCAGCCGCGTCGCGCTCGGCACGTTGCCCTCGATCACGTTCAGCCGCTCTTTTTTAGCGCCGAGACGCGGAATCGACTTAAGCAGCCCCTGAGTATAGGGATGAAGCGGATTCTCGAAAATGTGCCGCACCGTGCCAGCTTCGACGATTCGGGAAGCATACATGACGACCACCTCTTCGCACAGTTCGGCCACGACGCCGAAGTCGTGCGTAATCAGCATCACGCTCATGCCATGCTCCTCGCGCAACTTACCGATGAGTTCGAGAATCTGCGCCTGCACCGTCACGTCGAGCGCCGTGGTTGGCTCGTCGGCGATCAGCAGCTCCGGCCCGCACGACAGCGCCATGGCAATCATCACCCGCTGGCGCATGCCGCCCGACATCTCGTGCGGGTAGGATGAAACCCGCTCCGACGGATTCGGAATGCCGACCATGTTCAGCAACTCGACCGCCCGCTTTCGCGCCTCGGCTTTGCTCACATCGCGGTGGTTCAGAATCTGCTCCATGATCTGGTCGCCGCAGGTGTAAACCGGATTAAGCGAGCTCATCGGCTCCTGAAAAATCATGGCAATCTCGTTGCCGCGAATCTTACGCATCTCCGCCTCAGAAGCCTTCACAAGGCTGCGGTTTTTCCAAAAGATATCCCCACCAGCGAAGTAGCCTGGCGGCATCGACACCAACCGCATGATCGAGAGCGCCGTCACCGATTTGCCCGATCCCGACTCCCCGATGATGCCGAGAATCCGGTTCTTGGCGAGGGAAAAAGAGACGCCATCAACCGCCTTGGCAATGCCGTTATCGGTACGATACCAGGTCTTGAGATCCTTGAGTTCGAGAAGATGCTGCATAAATAATGAGACCGTGCGCGTGCGCCCATCGGCGAAGTGTGCGCTTTGATGAAGGTGAATGTACGACAGAGAACCGCGACTCATGCGGCCACAACAGCCCACGACAGATCAATTTGCACAATTTTCACAAAGTATGAGAAGGAAGAAAATTCGAGTGGGGAATTGGTTGCAAAACGCACCTCGCTCTTTTACCCCCCTTTAGTATATTCCCATATTATTATAAACGCCTCCGGCGCACGGCACCTTGTCAAGCCCCGGATATGCGGCTCTCACTGTCTGCGAATTACTTTTTGCGGACTGAGTTTCTGTTTGCCCGAACATCAGTATCGACGCCCGTCTCATGAAACGCTTCGCTGCTTCCGCTCAGCACACCGCCAGCATCGTCAAAAAACCGCTCTCCTTCATCCTCGACACGCTTCGGGCTTCTGCGCCGTACCAGTCGGTGCACGCGGCGCTTATAGCGGATAGCGACCATGGCGCTGTGCACATCAGCGGCGTCACCGGCTCGCTCGCTCCGGCGATTGCTGCCGCGCTGTCGGGCGATTTCGATGCGCCAGTGCTGCTTCTGTGCAGACCGGAAGCAGAGGTGGTGTACGACAATGACCTCCCGCTGTTACTAAAGAAAACCCGGATTTGCAACACCGTCGATGAGCTGTCGCCCGCGCTCGGCAAGCTGTCGCGCAACGAGCCGGTGGTGGTCATCGCCAGCTTCAACGATCTCGATACCAAGGTTTGCAGCGCCGAGGAGGCCAACCGCCGCATCTTTTCGCTCGCCACCGATGAAGCTGCTGGGTACGAAAAGCTGATGGCGTTCCTGAAAGAGAACGGCTTCGAGAAGCGCGAGTTCGTCGAGAACGAGGGCGAGTTCTCCGTGCGCGGCTCGATTGTGGATGTCTTCTGTTACGGCGGGCGCGAGCCGGTGCGCATCGAGTTCTTCGGCGACACGGTCTCGTCGCTCCGAACCTTCGAGACCGAGAGCCAGCTCTCCTCGAACCCCATCGACAAAACAGAGCTATTCGGCACCTTTACAGCAGAGAAGGCAGAGGGCGAAGTGACGCCATCAAGCATCCTCGACTACCTGCCAGGCTCGGCGCTCGTCATCATCGACGACGCAACCGCCATGCAGAGCTACGGCCACCTCGGTCTGCTTGAAACGACACTCCCCCGCTTCCGCCACCTTCTGCTGCATCGGGTGGAGAAACAGGACATCGACTTCGCTTCCACCGAACAGCGACGCCTTCAGGGCAACTTCCGGATGCTGGCCGAGCGGTTGCAAAACGAAGCCACCGATGGCTTGAACCCGCTCTTCGCTGTCGCATCGAAGCGCGAAATCGAAGAGCTGGCGGAGTTCCTCACCGACGAGAACGCCAACCAGTCATTCGATGCTATCGAGTGGATTCAGGCTAGTCTGTACGCAGGCTTCACCGTTGACGGGCTCGACCTGTTCACCGAGTCGGACATTTTCGGCAAGTTCCACACCCGCAATCCGCACCGCAAACGCAAGGTGCGCGGCATTTCACTCAAGGAACTGCAGCGGCTCAAGGTGGGCGATTACGTCGTGCACGAAGATTACGGCGTCGGCGTCTTCCGCTCGCTGGAGACGATTCAGGTGGGCGATTCGGAGCAGGAGTGCGTGCTGGTGGAGTACGAGGGGGGGGACCAGCTTTACGTCAACGTGCAGAACATCAATCTGCTCTCGAAATATACCGCCTCGGAGAGCGCGCTGCCGAATCTGTCGAAACTCGGCAGCTCGAAGTGGAGCGCAAAAAAGGAGAAGGTGCGCAAAAAGCTGCGCGACATCGCCACCAAGCTCATCCGCATCTACGCCAAACGCAAGATGACGCCCGGCTTCGCGTTCGGGCCAGACTCGATCTTTCAGCGCGAGTTCGAGGCGTCGTTCATGTTCGAGGAGACCCCCGACCAGCTCAAGGCGATTCAGGAGGTCAAGAAGGATATGCAATCGCCCTCACCAATGGATCGGCTCATCTGCGGCGACGCCGGATTCGGCAAAACCGAAATCGCCATGCGGGCGGCATTCAAGGCGGTCGAGGGCAAAAAGCAGGTGGCGGTGCTGACGCCAACAACGATTCTGGCCCATCAGCACGCCGAGTCGTTCGCGCGGCGCTTCGCCAACTTCCCGGTGAACATCGCCGTTCTGAGCCGCTTCGTACCGCGAAAGCAGCAGAAGGAGACGATCGAGCGCATCGCTTCAGGCGCGGTCGATATCGTCATTGGCACGCACCGGCTAGTCTCGAAGGACGTAGTCTTCAAGGATTTGGGACTGCTGGTGATCGACGAAGAGCAGCACTTCGGCGTGGAGACCAAGGAGAAACTCCGCCAGCAGTTCCCCGGCATCGATACGCTGACGATGTCCGCCACGCCGATTCCGCGCACCATGCAGTTCTCGATGCTCGGCGCGCGCGACATTTCGATTGTTTCGACGCCGCCGAAAAATCGCCAGCCGGTCGAAACGGTCATCACCGAGTTCAACGCCGATGAGGTGCAGGCGGCCATCAAGCGCGAAATCCAGCGCGAGGGGCAGGTCTTTTTCCTGAACAACCGCATCGCCAGCCTCGACGAGGTCGAACGCACGCTGCGCGAACTGGTGCCCTACGCCCGCATCGCCACGGCGCACGGCCAGATGCCCGCCAAGGAGCTGGAGAACATCATGATGGACTTCCTGGATCAGGAGCTCGACGTGCTCATTGCCACCTCCATCATCGGTTCGGGTCTGGACATCTCCAACGCGAACACCATCATCATCAACCGCGCCGACATGTTCGGCCTCTCAGACCTGTACCAGCTCCGGGGCCGCGTCGGGCGCAGTGAGCGCAAGGCGTTCTGCTACCTGCTGACGCCGCCGCTGCACACCCTCAAGCAGGAGGCGGTGCAGCGCATCGCGGTGATCGAGACGTTTACTGAACTCGGCTCCGGCATCAACGTCGCCCTGCGCGACCTCGACATCCGCGGTGCGGGCAACCTGCTCGGCGCGGAGCAGTCGGGCTTCATCAACGAAATCGGCTTTGAGCTCTACCAGAAGATGGTCGAAGAGACGGTCGCCGAACTCAAGCTCACCGAGTTCAACCACCTCTTCAGCGACAGCGAAAAGGCCGCGCTCAAGCCCGCAAAGCCGTGCGACATGGCCTTCTTCTTCGACGCGCTGATTCCGGACTACTACCTGACCGCCACGCAGGAGCGCTTTTTGTGCTACGACCGGATTTCAAAATCGGGCAGTGAGGCGGTGCTCAACAAGCTCGAAGCCGAGCTAAAAGACCGCTTCGGCCCGATGCCGGACGAGGTGAAAAACCTGCTCGACCTCGCCCGCTTGAAGAGTCTCGGCTCGTCGCTCGGCCTCGAAAAGATCGACATCCAGCCCTCGACGACAACTCTTTTCCTGCCCGCCGAAGAGAACAAGGAGTTCTACGACGGTGAGTTCTTCCGCAACCTGATCGTCGCCTTGCAGGACGGCTCAATCAGGGAGTACCACCCGCAATTTGACCACGGCAAAAAGATGAAGCTCGTCTTCCACCACCCCGCCAACACAGACACCACCCCGCTCGCGCTCATCGCACGCTACAAGGAGCTACTCAAGGCGATTGCGGAGAGAGAATTAACAATGGGCAATTGACAGAGAATAATATAGAAGCACAGTCCCTTGCGGCTGCCCTGATTGAGGCGAAGACAAATTCAGGATAGTTCACGACGCGACGTCCCCTCACACAAACAACCAGCACTCCCCTTCAAAAATCGCCAAATTTTGTCCGATTTTAACAATTGTAGAAACTATTTCATGAAGCGGTTGAGTTAGTATTGATGTGGCCAAAATCACCACATAAACATAAAATCACACAATCATATATTCATGAATATCATCATAAACGATAGAGCATGTGAGGCCCGCACGGGTGATAGATTGCTTGATGTGGCGCGAGCCAATCACAGCCATATAGGATATTTCTGCGGCGGCAATGCCATCTGCCAGACCTGTTACGTCAAGGTTCTTGAGGGCGCTGATCTGCTTTCTCCGATGAGCGACGCTGAAAAGGCAATGCTCTCCGACACGCTCATTAAAGAGGGTACGAGAATGGCGTGCCAGGCAACCATAGAGAAACCGGGCAAGATCACCCTGCTTACAACAGTTGAGGAAGCGGCGAGGATGGCTCTGTCCAATCCGGCGCAGATGCTGGCGTACATGGGCAAGATGGGTTGGGAGTCCGCCGTCAAGTTCACCGATACCATCGCCTTCCAGGCGCAGCGTGAAACGAACGGCCACCCGATCGAGCCATCAGAGTTGCTGTTCGACGTGCTCAAAGGCATCGGCGACGCCATTCAGCTGGTGATCTATGCGGCGCAATCTGCTTTCGGCCTGAAACGTCCGGAAGCAAAACCGAAGCCTGTAGGCGCAAAAGTCATCGACCTTTGCGATGTAACGGCTATTGACGGAACGATAGCGTGCCGCAACGGTCACGGCAAACTCGAAACGCCCGAGGCACTCAAAATCCACGAATACAGCGGCGCGACCTGTAACTGACAGAATGCCGGGCAAGGCCACTCCAGCAGGCTTTGACCGGCATCGCTTTTTACCGAAAGTGCGCCGATCTCTCCTTTGAATCCCATCCAGACAGCATTATCTTTCTTGTATCAATTCACCAAAATCAGTCCAGGACTCCAAGGCAAGCTGCTTACTGATTGTTGACCACAAATGCTTAACTACAACGGCTATGACTATCTACATCAACGACAAACCATGTAAGGCGCAGGTCGGCGATCTGCTGCTCAATGCTGCGAAGAACAACAAAGCCCACATCGGCTACATCTGCGGCGGCAACGCCATCTGCCAGAGCTGCTTCGTCTATGTGCTCGAAGGAGCCGATTGCCTTTCCAAACCGGGCGAAGATGAAAAAGCATTCATCTCCGACAAGCTTTTCGCCGAAGGCGGACGCCTCGCCTGCCGAACGACCATCGTCAAGGAGGGAACCGTGCGGGTGCTGTCCAGAGCTGAAAAATTCCGGCGGATCGTGCTCGGCCTGAACGTGCCGGGCTTCATCACCTACGCGCAGACGATTGGCTACAACGTGACCACAACACTGCCCTCTGGTATTTCAAGCATCGTATCGAGAGTGCAGTCTGGGCGGCTCAAACCTGTCGATTCTCTCGGCAAAATTGCCAGCGGACTTGGCCCAGCGTCGCTTCTGGCGATAAACAATTTCGTCGAGACCTTCCCCTTCATGCAGATGCCACTCGATATGGCGGGCAATGCCGCAAAAGGAGCACTGGACGCGGCATCAGGTGTGCTCTGCACGGTCACTGGCGGTCGGCTGCATCTGCCTGGCTCGACCTGCCCGACGCATGGCGGCCCGCAGGAATCAATCGAACGGGTGCCAATTGCCTCCAAATGAGCGCTTACGCGTTTGACTGAAAAGCCCGTAAGTGGCCGATCGACCGCTTACGGGCGACACCGCGAGACGGTGATTGAGTTATTGTAATGCTATCCACCACAACGACCAATGGGTTATTCATCCGACCTGGAAACTTTTGAATTTGAACTCGGGGTCAAAACACTTGAACGCTGGCTGCTCAAACCGGAAAAGAAGATGAGCATCGCCATTGCCATCCCGAGAGAGCGCATGCAGGATGAGCGCAGGGTAGCCCTCTCACCCGCCGGAGCGCAGATTCTGATCGAGCAGGGCATCAAGGTCGTCGTCGAAAGCAAGGCGGGAATCTTTTGCAATTTTCATGATCACGACTACGCCGAAGCGGGGGCAGTGATCGCCTCCTCTCCCGAAGAGCTGTACGAAGCAGCAAACGTCATCGTCAAGGTTTCGCCGCCGCAACCCGAAGAGCTGGCGCTGTTCCAACCAGGACAAATCCTGATTTCGGCGGTGCATCTCGGCACAGTGACCCACCAGATGCTCAAGACTCTGAGCGACAAGAACATCACGGCGATAGGATTTGAATTCATCGAAACACGGGATGGCGAACTGCCCATCGTGCGGACGTTGAGCGAAATCGCCGGATCGCTGGTCATCCAGACAGCGGCAAAATATCTCGAAACCGGCTACGGCGGCAGCGGCATTCTGCTTGGCGGCATTGCGGGCGTTCCTCCAGCGCACGTCACCATCATCGGAGCGGGCACGGTCGGCCTGTTCGCCGCGCAGGACGCGCTCGGCCTCGGCGCGCAGGTAACGGTGATCGACAAGAAGATCAACCGGCTGCGGCGCTTCGAGGCGTTCTTCAACCGGCATCTGGTTACGGCCATCGCCAACGAACACTACATCGCCCAGCTCGCACGAATTTCGGATGTCATGATCGGCGCACTCAGCCCCAAGCAGAAACTCAGCAAGCCGCTGGTGAGCGAGCAGGTGGTGAAAACGATGAGGCCCGGCTCGGTCATCATCGACGTCTCCATCGACCAGAGCGCCTGTTTCGGCACCAGCCGGCATACGACACACACCAATCCGATCTACGTCAAACACGGCATCACCCACTACTGCGTGCCGAACATCCCCTCGGCAGTCGCCAAAACCGCCACCTTCGCCCTGACCAATACGCTGCTCCCCTTCCTCCAAAAGCTCAAAGAGCACCAGACCATCTCAGAAATTCTCTGGAAAAGCCACAGCCTCAGAAAAGGTACCTATCTGTACAAAGGCTACGTGACTAAAAAAATGCTCTCCGAACTGACCGGCTTCCCCTTCCGCGAAATCGACATGCTGCTAGCCTCAGCATCGGAATAAAAACCATTGATAGTTGATCATGCTTAGGCCATCGTGGCTCATAGCCAAGCCAACCTGATCTCACTTGCTCTTTCATTATCAATTATCCATTACAAATATTCCAACGGCCTGCCCAATTGACGGGCGATGTACGAGGCGCACGACACGCCGGAGTAGGTCACGGCAATCACCCCCTGACCGGGAAAGGTGCTGTCGCCAGCGGCATAGAGATTTTTGACGGGCGTGCGGTTCTGCGGCTTGAGCAGCACATTCTGACCCGGCTTGAGCAGCGGGCCGTACGAACCGTCACGACGATTGAGATAGCGGACATGGGTCTGCGGCGTGGCGGTCACCATCAGCTCCACGCCCTTCTGCAATCCGGGCAGGATGCTCTCAGCGCGGGCGATCACCGAGCGAGCGAACTCCTCCTTGGCCTGGCGGTACTCCTCGCTCTTCGGCTCGTAGCGCTCCCACTGCGTGGTTTCGGCGGTCACGAACAGATGCAGCGCATGCTTGCCCGCCGGTGCGAGCGACGGAGCAAGCACGGACGGAGCTGAGAAGTAGATTGTGCCACCAAGCTCGTCGTACTTCGCCCAATCGTCCACAATGATATGGTGCATGTGGAAATCCGACGGGACGATGGAGCCGTCAACCCCAAGCCATATCTGAAACCAGCTCGGCGCCTTGATAAAGCGATCCTCCGGAACCCTGAGCCTCGGATCACCCACCAGCCGGTTGAAGGTATCCCATACCGTCGCGTTGCTGACAACCGCACGCGCCCGAACCTCATGGCCATCCGCCAGGCGCACGCCAACCGCCTCGCCGTTCTCAACAATCACGCTCTTGACCTCCGTACGATACTGCACCGTACCACCGTATTTCTCGAACCCCCGAACCAGCGCATCAGGAATCGCCCCCGAACCGCCGACTGGATAATTGATACCACCGCGATGCCGATCGGCCAGGCAGATGCCCGCGTTGACCAGCGGCGTCGAGGAGGCATCCTGCACCGCCCAGGAGTAGGATTCGAGATCGATGAAGCGCAGCAGTTCGGGGTCACTGATAAAACGCCGCGCCATCCCACCCATCGAATAGAGCGTCTTGACGCCAAGCGCCGCCGCCTTCAATGGATGTTTCGCGCCAACAGCGACAAGATGCATCACATCTTCGAGCGAACCTGCTGGAAGCGAACTGAGAATATCGTACACCGATTCAAGCTCATCATAAAACTTGACAATCCCCTCCCTCTCGTGCGGAAACCGCCGGAACAGCACGTCGAGAAAACGGCTTCGATCGAACCACGCCGGAACTTCGAATCCGCCAGGCATGTGATAATGAATCTGCACCGGGTCGGGCACCGTTGCGAGCGAAACCCCAAGCTTGCGGAAAATACGCGCGTGAAGGTTCAGCGTTCCTATCGCATCGTCCTCGTTAAACCCGTAAAAAACCGAAGCTCCGGCGTCAAAGGTGTAGCCGCTTTTTCTGAACGCCGAGCAGCTCCCCCCGGGGAAAGCATTCTTCTCGAACACAACCGTCCGGAGCCCCCGTTCCTGAAGCAGCGCTGCTGCCGTCAGCCCGCCGATTCCCGCTCCAATGACTATAACATCAACCGTTTCCGACATACCTTTCAATTGATTATGCAACAGCGCCGGACGCACCCCCGACAACTTTTGCGGATTGTAGCTAAATTCTTTAAAGTTGTATTTTTATATTTCTTTGTACTCAACACAACCCCCTTGCTTTGCTCAGCATACTCTGATCAACTCATCCACCAGCGCAGAACGTTATGAAAGAGACAAAACAGACGCTTACCGCTCAGGAACAACTCAAGCAGAAGGAATTCCAGCAGGAAGCTATCACCCATATTAACTCACTGTATAACTACGCGCTTTACCTAACAATGAACCCCAGCGATGCGCAGGATCTGGTACAGGAAACCTACCTGAAAGCGTATAAATTTTTCAATTCATTCGAGAGGGGAACAAACTGCAAAGCATGGCTGTTCAAAATCCTGAAAAACAATTACATTAACAAATTTCGTAAAAATGCTCGGGAGCCCGGCAAGGTTAATTACGACCTGATCAAGGATTTCTACCATACGATCAAGAACGTACAGCGTGATACAACCGAAACCGATTCGGATTTTTTCCACTCCCTGCTGCATGAAGAAGTTTACCAAGCGTTACAGTCGTTGCCGGAAGAGTTCAGGGAAGTCATACAGTTGTGCGATATTGAGGGGTTTACCTATGAAGAGATTGCCAATATGGTCGAAAGCCCGATTGGAACAGTTCGATCTCGTTTATACAGAGGAAGAAAGCTGTTACGCGCCAAACTTGAAGATTATGCAAGAAAACACGGCTATCATACCGCACCCAGCAAGTAGGCTGTACTCAACATCAAATCAGTTGACTGTCATGAATTGTAACAAGGCAAAGGTGCTTATGAGCGCTGCTATCGACGGAGAACTCACCTCCAAGGAAGAGGAGGAACTCAGTCGGCACCTTGCACAATGTGCTGAATGCCGAGCTTATTTTCAGGATGCAAAAAAGACCAAAATCATCATCAGGGAACGGATTGCCCGTGTCAAGGCTCCCCAGAACCTTGTCGAGTCGATCGTAAGAATGACTGACATCACCTCCACCTGATTCCCGCCCTCCTCCCAGAATTTCATTTTACCACAAAATCCCGATGTTGCCCGCAACAAGTGCGGTGGCTATGCTTTTTTAATTTGATTTGTATGACTAAATAACTATATATCTTAATGGATAGGTTATTTGAGCCGCAAGCAGCCACCAATCATAGCACGAGGCAACAACCAAAAGCTGTCATGAGCAAAACGATTACCCTGACCGAAGAAGAAATAAAAAAATGGCATCTCAACATGCCGGATGAGATGCTTGAGGCCGTATCGAGCCGGTTCAAGCTTCTGTCTGAACCGATGCGCCTGAAAATTCTGAGAACGCTCTGCGATGGTGAACGCACCGTACAGGAGATTGTCAAGGAGGTCAGTGCAAGCCAAGCCAATATCTCGAAACATCTGGCGCTCATGCACGACAACGGCATTGTGAACCGCAGAAAAGAGGGGCTGAAATGCTACTACAGAATCGCTGACGACAGCATCATCTACGCCTGTTTCCTCATTTCCAGAAGCGTTGTTGAAAATCTTCAGGACCGGTTAAGCTGGATTCAGAAAGTGAACTCCAACCTCACCTCCTCCTGAGCCTCATAGTTCTCCGCCGCCAGCATTTCTCCATTCCGGCAGTTCGTTTCTGGCGTCCCCCCCCCTTTTTTCTTTCAAGTCCACTCATCTCGTAGCCATTCAGGGCATCTCTACAAACTTATGACGAGCCCCGATTGTCAGCGCTTGGGGGATGCCCGAAATCCTCACGTACTGCGAGTATCCCCACAACTCCACCGTGCTGGATATCAACTCCAATGTTTTGCGTTTATGCCTCCCCGGCAAACGCCTCACGCACGTCCGCCCCTGTTCTCGCCATCAAACAATATGACATTTTTACAATTGCAATGTCAGACAAACCTCAGCGAGTCGCATAATTGTCAGACAACAACGCAAATCCACTTGCAAAAACAGGTTTGGCACGGAACTTGATGAGTAATAGGTAGAGACGGGTCGATATCCGTCGAACAAAACAAACAAGCATAAAAACTCAAAGAAAAACCAAAGGAGGTCATCATGTTGATGAAAATAGCCAAAGACCCGATGAGGCTTTTTGACGATATCTGGAGCGGAAACCAGATGGCTGCCACCCCGTCTTTCAAGGTCGATATTTCTGAAGACGAGCATGCATTTCATCTTGATGCGGAACTTCCCGGCATTGCCAAGGAGGACATCGCGCTCAACATCGAGGATGACATGCTGACCATCAAGGCAGAGCGTACCCGGCAGGAGGAGCAGCAGAAAAAGGATTACCACAGAATTGAACGAACCTACGGCTCCTTCTCGCGCAGCTTCAATATCGGCGAGCTCATTGATCAGGACAATATCGGCGCGAACTTCGACAACGGTGTCCTGCACGTCACCTTGCCGAAAAGACAGCCGGTGAAGAAAACCAAAGAAATTTCAATCAGCTAACCACGATCTGCGCCAGGCCTCCTTCCAGAACAATGGAGGCTGCGTAATGATCGAAACCATCTAAACCAAAGGACGTAACACCATGGGAAAAATTATTGGAATCGACCTCGGCACCACGAACTCCTGCGTAGCGGTCATGCAGGGAACGCAGCCGTCGGTCATAGAAAACTCTGAGGGCTACCGGACGACTCCGTCCATGGTCGCCTTCACCAAGACGGGCGAAAGGCTCATAGGCCAAGCTGCGAAACGCCAGGCTGTGACCAACCCGAAAAATACTGTTTTTTCGATCAAGCGTTTCATGGGTCGCAAGTACGACGAGGTGCCAAACGAAAAGAAGCTCGCGTCGTATGACGTGGTCAACGAAGGCGGTGACGCTCGCGTGAAAATCAACGACAAGAGCTACTCTCCGCAGGAGATTTCAGCCATGATTCTGCAGAAGATGAAGCAGACGGCAGAAGACTTCCTCGGCGAAAAAGTGACCGAAGCGGTCATCACCGTGCCAGCTTACTTCAACGACGCCCAGCGTCAGGCCACCAAGGACGCTGGCAAAATTGCTGGCCTTGAAGTCAAGCGCATCATCAACGAGCCGACCGCCGCAGCGCTGGCTTACGGTCTCGACAAGAAACAAGAAAATGAGAAGGTGGCCGTGTTCGACCTTGGTGGCGGTACGTTTGACATCTCGATTCTCGAACTCGGCGATGGAGTGTTCGAGGTGAAATCGACCGACGGTGACACCCACCTTGGCGGCGACGACTTCGACCAGGTGATCATCGACTACCTGGCCGACGAGTTCAAGAAGCAGGAAGGCATCGACCTTCGCAAGGACGCCATCGCGCTTCAGCGCCTGAAAGAGGCTGCCGAAAAGGCCAAGATCGAACTGTCGTCGCGCACTGACACCGAGATCAACCTTCCGTTCATCACCGCAACGCAGGAAGGCCCGAAGCATCTGGTCATCAACCTGACCCGCGCCAAGTTCGAGGCAATGAGCGCAACGCTGTTCGACAAGGTGCTTGAACCTTGCCGCCGCGCACTCAAAAACTCGAAGCTCGATATGAAGGAGATCGATGAGGTGGTGCTGGTCGGCGGATCGACCCGCATCCCGAAGGTGCAGACTCTCGTGAAAGAGTTCTTCGGCAAGGAGCCCAACAAGAGCGTGAACCCTGACGAAGTGGTCGCTATCGGCGCAGCTATCCAGGGCGGCGTGCTTCAGGGCGACGTCACCGACGTGCTCCTGCTCGACGTCACTCCGCTGTCGCTCGGCATCGAAACCCTCGGCGGCGTCATGACCAAGCTGATCGAGGCCAACAGCACTATCCCGACCCGCAAACAGGAGACCTTCTCCACAGCTGCGGACAACCAGACCTCTGTTGAGGTGCATGTGCTTCAGGGTGAGCGCCCAATGGCCAGCGACAACAAAACGCTCGGCAGGTTCCACCTCGGCGACATTCCGCCGGCACCGCGCGGCATTCCGCAGATCGAAGTGACATTCGACATCGATGCCAACGGTATCCTGAACGTGTCGGCCAAAGACAAAGCGACCGGCAAGGAGCAGAGCATCAAGATTGAGGCCAGCGGCAAGCTCACCGATGCCGAGATCGAAAAGATGAAGGAAGATGCAAAGGCTCACGCCGACGAAGACCAGAAGCGCAAGGAAGAGATCGAACTCAAAAACTCCGCCGACTCGCTGATTTTCAGCACCGAAAAGCAGCTCGGCGAGCTGGGCGACAAACTCCCGGCGGACAAGAAAGCCGAGATCGAAAGCGCGCTCGAAAAGCTCAAAGAGGCGCACAAAGGTGGCAACGCTGATGCTATCAAACCTGCCATGGACGAGCTGAGCAAGGTCTGGAGCGAAGCTGCTTCGAACCTCTACCAGCAGCCCGGCGC
>CBEUNJ010000019.1:0-20527 GCA_965544465.1 uncultured Chlorobaculum sp. | reverse complement strand
CAGTTGACAGTTGACAGTTGACAGTTGACAGTTGACAGTTGACAGTTGACAGTTGACAGTTGCTGAAGAAAAGGCCTTAGAAGCGTTGATCCAACAGAGCATCAAAAAACTCTGCAGGCCAACGAACCCGGCCAACAACCATCGCCCCAAAATTTCCTCAAGGGCACCTCTAAAAAGTGTCATGGGCGAGCTAAGGGCAAGGCGGATGGAGCGCAGAAACCGGAGTGTACGCACTTGTAGCACGCGAGATTTCGAGCACCACCCAAGCGCCGACAATCAAGCCGCGCAATAAGTTTTTAGCGGTGCCCTCAAGTATCAATTATCAACTGTCAACAATCCCCTGCCTTTCATCTCTCCCCCTCGCTACTTATATTTAATGTCTTTTTTGCATGCCGTTTAAAAACTTTTAAAACCACAGGGAATACCATGACTGAACAAAGGCAGAAAATCCGTGAGGCCGTTGACTTCATCAGAAAAAAAACCACGGCTGAATATCCGGTTGGTATCGTGCTCGGTACCGGCCTGGGCGGTCTCGTCAAGGAGATCGAGATCGATTTTTCACTCGATTATGCCGACATTCCCTATTTCCCGATTTCAACGGTTGAAACCCACCACGGCAAGCTGATATTCGGCACCCTCGCCGGCAAGAAAGTGGTCGCCATGCAGGGCCGGTTCCACTACTACGAAGGCTACTCGATGACCCAAATTGTCTTCCCGATCAGGGTCATGAAGCAGCTTGGCATGAAAACCCTCGGCATCACCAACGCTTGCGGCGGCATGAACCCCGGTTACAGCAAGGGCGATATCATGCTCATCGACGACCACATCAACATGCTTGGCGGCAACCCGCTGATCGGCCCGAACGATCCGGAAATGGGCCCGCGCTTCCCCGATATGTGCGCGCCTTACTCACCGAGAATTCTTGAGATCGCTGAGAAGATCGCCCTTGAGAACGGCATCAAAGTGCAGCGCGGCGTCTATGTCGCTGTCTCTGGCCCGTGCCTCGAAACCCGCGCCGAGTATCGTATGCTCAGGACGCTGGGCGCTGACGTGGTCGGCATGTCCACCGTGCCGGAGGTGATCGCCGCCGTGCATCAGGGCACCGAGGTGTTTGGCATGTCCATCGTCACCGACGAGTGCTTCCCGGACTGCCTCGTACCGGTCGGCATCGAAGAGATCATCGAGGTCTCCAACCGCGCCGAGCCGAGCATGACCACCATTTTCAGGAACGTCGTAGCAAATCTTTAATCCTTAACAAGGCCCTGTTCTGTCATGATAGACGCTATCTCCTTTAAAAACGGCACGTTCCGTTACCTCGACCAGCGCTTCCTGCCACTGCAGGAAATTCACGTAGAAACGAAGGATCACCAAGAAGCCATCGAAGCCATCAAAACCCTCGCCGTCCGCGGCGCACCGCTCATCGGCGCTTCGGCAGGCTATACGGTCGTGCTCGGCATCAACGAATACACGGGCGACAAGGCAGGCTTCCCGGCCTATTTCGAGAAGCTGATTGCTGATGTGAACGCCTCGCGCCCGACTGCCGTGAACCTCTTCTTCGCCACAAAGAAAATGCAGGAGGTTTATGACGCCAACTTCGAGAACGATTCGCTCGAAACGCTCTTCGCGAAGATGACCGACATGGCGCACAAAATCTACAGCGACGAGGTTGACAACTGCGACAAGATCGCGCGCCACGGCGTTGAGCTGATCAAGCGTGATTTCGCCGAGGTTCTCAAGACCCGCAAGCTCAACGTGCTCACCCACTGCAACACCGGAACGCTGGCCTGCTGCGGCATCGGCACAGCGCTTGGCGTCATTCGCCTGGCGTACGAAGAGGGGCTGATCGAGCGCGTGATCTCCTCCGAAAGCCGCCCGCTATTGCAAGGCCTGCGCCTGACCGCCTGGGAGCTGGAGCATGACGGCATTCCATTTGCCTCAATCTCCGACTCCTCGTCAGCGATTCTGATGCAGCGCGGCATGATAGACTTCGCCGTCACCGGCGCCGACCGCATCACAGCCAACGGCGACACAGCCAACAAGATCGGCACCTTCGCCCACGCCATCAGCGCGAAGTACCACGGCCTGCCGTTTTACATCGCAGCCCCGGTCTCGACCATCGACCTCACCATGGCCGAAGGCGCAGAGATTCCGATCGAAGAGCGCAATGCCGACGAGCTGCGTAAAATCTTCGGCACGCAGGTCGCAACGCCGACTACGCCAGTAGTGAACTACGCTTTCGACGTAACCCCCGGCGCCCTCATCCGCGGCATCATCACCGAAAGAGGAGCTGTCGTCGGCAACTACAACGAAGGCCTCGCCAACGTCGTCAACGGCTAAACCGATCTGATTGGACAAATTGACGAAACAGAAAAGCTCCCGCATCGGGAGCTTTTCTATGTGCCGATAGGGATGAACGACAAAAAACAGGATTAACAACAAGAGAAAAGCATGAACAAATCCGGAAAATCAGCAGGATGGCTGGTCATCTCTTTCGCCATCCTTGTGTTGACCATCGCGTATATGTTCGTCAACCCCCCGACAAACCAGGAAATCCTGCCACGAAAAATCGATCCGAAGGTGATGGAAACGCTCGAACAGAACACAGAGGCAGAGACTACGTCCGGACCGGGACAATACATCGGCAATCCGGATGCCATCGCTGCGGGCAAAGCGGAATATGAGGCCCATTGCGCGGCCTGCCACCTGAGTGACGCCAGAGGAGCCATCGGCCCAAACCTCAGAAAGCGCCTCAAATTCGGCTCGACACCCGAACAAATCTACGAATCGATCGAAAAGGGTCGGCCAGCCGGTATGCCAGCGTTTGGTCACAAGCTCAACAACGACAAAATCAGCAAAATCATCGCCTTCATCCAAAGTCTGCGCTGAAGAGATGAGCAGAGCAAACGGTTATCCAACGTGCTGTTGTTTGAAAATCATCGTCTGTTGCTCTGTCATTCTAAACGAAGAGAAGCATCCGGTTTTGTGATCAACAAAAATGATAACTGATTGATTAAAAAAGCCTTACAAAATCCCTCCGCATTCTGAATCTGACATTGTCGGATTCAGAATGACAGCGAAACATAGGGATAACATTGTTGAGCAAACTTCAGGCCCTAACATCATTTATATGCGTCAACATAAAAGGCATCTCTCCAAACTTATGACGAGCCCCGATTGATGACGAGTCCCGATTGTCGGCGCTTGAGTGGTACTCGACATCTCGTGTGCTACACTGCGTACACTCCGGCCTCTTCGCTCCATCCGCATTGCACTCAGCTCTCGCATGACACTTTTTAGAGGTGCCCTAAAGCCAGCCCAACGTCAATGACAGAATGAAACACAAAAAAAATACCGAGCCGGAGTTCGGTGCCACCAGGTTTTGATTCCCCGCCTTTTTTACCGTTTTCCTGCAACCTACCCGACAATAACAATCGTTACTATAAAAAATAGCGGTATTGATGAATTTTTCAAGGAGATACGGAGTTTATTCCAGTTGTTATCGCTTAAAGCAACCATACATCAACCACCCACCAAATAACAATGGACACACTCTTTCTTGCGCGGCTTCAATTCGCCCTGACCTCGGTGTTCCACTTCTTCTTCGTACCGCTTACCCTCGGGCTTTCCATTTTCACGGCGATCATGGAAACCGCATGGGTCAGAACGGGCAAGGAGAAGTACCGGCAGCTCGCGAAATTCTGGGGACATCTGTTCCTCATCAACTTCGCCATCGGCGTCGTCACCGGCATCGTCATGGAATTCCAGTTCGGCATGAACTGGTCGCAGTACTCGCGCTTCGTCGGCGACATCTTCGGCGTGCCGCTCGCCATCGAAGCCCTGCTGGCTTTTTTCCTCGAATCGACCTTCCTCGGCCTCTGGATATTTGGCTGGGATCGCCTGCCAAAAGGGCTGCACGCAGCATCAATCTGGCTGGTGGCCATCGGCTCGAACCTTTCGGCGCTCTGGATTCTGGTGGCAAACTCCTTCATGCAGTCGCCGGTCGGCTACCACATGGCGGCCAACGGCGCCCGCGCTGAAATGACCAGCTTTTCGGAACTGCTCTTCAACCCGTACGTCTGGTTGCAGTTCCCGCACGTCATCACCGCAGGCATCGCCACGGGCGGCTTCCTGGTCATCGCAGTCAGCGCCTGGCACCTCATAAAAAAAACCGCCGATGAAGAGGCGTTCCGCACCTCACTCAAGTTCGGCGCAATCTATGCGTTCACCGGTTCACTGCTCGTCACCCTTGCCGGTCACACCCAGATGCAGGAGATGGTGCACAACCAGCCGATGAAGGTGGCCGCCGCCGAAGCGCTCTGGCACACCGAAGACCCGGCCAGCTTCTCGCTGTTTACCGTGGGTAACGAAAAAGAGCTGAAGGATGTCTTCTCCATCCGCATGCCCGGTATGTTGTCGTTCCTGGCGTACAACAAATTCTCCGGAGCAGTCAAGGGCATCAGCGAACTCCAGCAGGAGGCGGTCGCCAAGTACGGCCCCGGCAACTACATTCCATCGGTCATCACTGCCTACTGGAGCTTCCGCTTCATGGTAGGCGCAGGCACGCTGATGCTGCTGGCCGCCGTTGTAGCGCTTTTCAAGGTGATCCGCGAGGACTACACCTTCGGCAAGCTCACCAGCACGCTGCTGCTTTCGGCCTTCATCCTGCCCTTCATCGCCAACTCGGCGGGGTGGATTCTGACCGAAATGGGCCGCCAGCCGTGGATCGTGGTCGGGCTGCTCAAAACCGAACAGGCCGTCACGCCCGCCTCGGTGGTCAGCGGCGCTGAACTGCTCACCTCGGTCGTGGTATTCACCCTCATCTACAGCGTGCTGACGCTCGTCGATGTGCTGCTCTTGAAAAAATATGCAACGGCTGGCCTTCACGGCGCCGAATAAACCGAAAAGGAGACAACAATGGATTTGCAGACATTGCAGATAGTATGGTTCGTCCTGGTCGCCGTGCTGTTTACCGGATACTTCATTCTCGAAGGATTCGATTTCGGCGTCGGCATTTTGCTGCCCTTCATGGGCAAGGACGACCTCGAACGCCGCACGGTGATCAACACCATCGGCCCATTCTGGGACGGCAACGAAGTGTGGCTCATCACGGCAGGTGGCGCAATGTTCGCCGCGTTCCCGCACTGGTACGCCACGCTGTTCAGCGGTTTCTACCTTGCGCTTCTGCTCATGGTGGTGGCACTCATTTTTCGTGGCGTTGCCTTCGAGTACCGGAGCAAAAGCAACAGCCCGGTGTGGCGCAGCTTCTGGGACTGGAGCATCTTCTTCGGCAGCACCATTCCCGCCCTGCTCTGGGGCGTGGCAATGGCCAACTTCATTCGCGGCGTGCCGATTGACGAGTCGATGAACTACACCGGCGGCTTCTTCAACCTGCTCAACCCCTACGCACTCGCTTGCGGCTTGGCCTCGCTGTGCGTCTTCACGCTGCACGGAGCGGTGTTCCTGACGCTCAAGACCACCGATGAACTGCACGAACGCGCAATGGGTCTGGCCAAAATGCTCTGGATTCCGGCCACCGTGCTCTCGCTGGTTTTCGGAGTGTACACCTATTTCGAGACCGACATCTCGACAAGGCTCGGCATTGACCCCGGCGCGATTCCGATCGTCAGCGTGCTCGCGCTGCTCTCGGTCGTCGTGCTGCTCAACAAGGGGGCATCCGGTTGGGCGTTCGTCATGACCGCGATTTCTATTGCATTCTCGACCATCACCATCTTCATGGGCCTCTTCCCGCGCGTGCTGGTTTCGAGCACCAACCCCGACTGGAGCCTGACGATCTACAACGCCTCATCGTCGCAATACACCCTCGGCATTATGACCACAGTCGCCGCGATCTTCGTACCGATCGTGCTGCTCTACCAAGGCTGGAGCTACTGGGTCTTCCGCCAGCGCGTCTCCAAAGAATCGAAGATGGAGTACTGAGCTAACAGCACATATTCATCTCTGTAAGGGCGACCAACTGGTCGCCCTTCGTTATTACCTTTTTGTTGACATGTCATGATTCAATCAGAAATCACCTTGTTGCATAGAGGATAGGAATTCTTTAGCATTGTACCCATGTTGAAGTTCCAACATCCACACATGATTACTCAACCGATGCCTTCCGATACAGATCATTCGCGATGAACATTGACCGGAACCTTATGCGGCTGCTTGCTGAACAGAAGCGGCCTTTTATTATTTCAGCTATCGCGGGCGCGCTTGGCGCATTCATGCTTGTTGCGCAGGCGTGGGTGCTGAGCGGCATTATCGAGAAGATCTTCCGCCATGCGCCAACGTGGGCAGCGCTTTTGCCACTCGTCGGACTCTTCGCGCTCTTCAGCACTCTGCGCGTGCTCTTCGGCTGGGCGGGGCATCACGAAGCCAAAAAGGGCACCATCACCATCCGCAAGACGCTGACCGAACGCCTCTCCGGCACGGTGGCGGCGCTGGGACCATCCTACACCCGTTCGGGGCAGAGCGGACGCATCGTAACCACGCTGCTCAAGGGTGTGGAGTCAGTCGATGCGTGGTTCAGCCAGTACATTCCGCAACTTTTTTTATCGCTCATCATTCCGGTGGTGATCCTCGCGGCAGTCTTCCCGGCGGACTGGCTGTCGGGGGTGATTCTCGTTGTGACCGCGCCGCTGATTCCGGTCTTCATGATTCTGATCGGCAAACGGGCAAGTGCGGCCACCGAAAAGCAGTGGAACACCATGAGCCGCATGAGTGGCCACTTCCTCGACATGTTGCAGGGCCTCTCGACGCTGAAGCTGTTCGCGCAGGCTCGGACACGGCGCGACGGCATCGCCGAGGCGAGCGAGAACTTCCGCCACTCGACGATGCAGGTGCTCAAGATCGCGTTTCTCTCATCGCTCACCCTCGAACTGGTCGGCACGCTCGGCACGGCGGTGGTGGCGGTGAGCATCGGCGTGCGGATGCTCGGCGGCCACCTGGCCTTCCGCCCCGGCTTTTTCGCGCTGCTGCTTGTGCCCGATTTCTATTTGACGCTTCGCCAGCTCGGCACGAAGTTCCACGCAGGCATGGAGGGCGTGACCGCTTCGAAAGAGATGCACGAAATTCTCGACCGCGCCACCGAAATTCCCGAAGCGGGTTCGCGCAAGCTGACTGCCGAAGAACTTTCGTCGCAACCCATCGTGATCGACAAGCTGAGTTACAAATTCCCCGGCAGCGACAAACCGGCGCTCGACGGCGTCAGGCTCATGATCGAGCCGGGCACCGTCACCGCGCTCACCGGCCCCAGCGGCGCGGGCAAGAGCACGCTGCTGAATTTGCTGCTGCGCTTCATTGAGCCCACCGAGGGCGCGATCTCGGTAGGCAACCGCAAAGCACGGGAGTTCAACCTCGATTCGTGGTATCGCCAGATCGCCTGGGTGCCGCAGCATCCCTTTCTCTTCAACGCCACCATCCGCGAGAACCTGCTAATGGCCCGCCGCGACGCCACGCCAGCAGAGATCGATAACGCATTGAAACAAGCCGGATTGTTCGACCTCGTAACATCGCTGCCCGACGGGCTGGAGACGATGATCGGCGAACAGGGCGCGCGACTCAGCGGCGGCGAGGCGCAACGGCTGTCGCTATCCCGCGCCTTTTTGAAGGACGCGCCGCTCCTGCTGCTCGACGAGCCGACCTCGCACACCGACCCGATCCTCGAAGCGCAGCTCCGCAAGGCGATGGCAGAGCTGATGCGCGGGCGCACGGTGGTAATGATCGCCCACCGGCTTGAAAGCATCCGCAACGCCGACAAAATCGTGGTTTTGGACAGTGGCCACATCGTGCAGAGCGGAACACACGACGAGCTGATGACCGACGAGGGATTTTACCGCGAAGCGATCTTCTCATCGACGGAGGATGCTGCCGCATGAAAACCTTTCTCAGACTCACCGGACTCACCCGCCCCTTTGCGTGGTGGATGCTCTTCGCCGCGCTGATCAGTTTCGCTACCATCGGCAGCGGCATCGGTTTGCTCATGGCCTCAGCGTGGCTCATCACCACCGCTGCGCTCATGCCCGCGCTGTCGGCATTGCAGATCGGCATCACTGGTGTGCGCTTTTTCGGCATCTCGCGCGGTGTCATCCGCTATGCCGAACGGCTCATTTCGCACGACACCACCTTCAAAATTCTTACCCGCCTGCGCGTCTGGTTCTACGACGCCGTCGAGCCGCTCGCCCCTGCCCGCCTCGCCGCCTACCGCAGCGCCGACCTGCTCAAGCGGATCGTGGACGACATCCAGAGCCTCGAAAACATTTACGCCCGCGTGCTCTCGCCGCCCATCACCGCCGCGCTCGTCACGCTGCTGATGTGGTTCATCGTCGGCCACTGGTCAACCAGCGCCGCCGAAGGCGTGCTCGCAAGCCAGCTCTTCGCAGGCATCGCAGTGCCGCTTTTGACCGTGCGGCTCGCCGCCGGAACCGCTCGCGGCATTGCCACGCTCCAGAGCGAACAGCAGGTGCTCGCGGTCGATATGGTGCAGGGCATGAGCGAACTGCGCGTGTTCGGCATGGTGGGCGACTACACCGAAAAGCTGCACGAGGCTGAAGTAAAAAAGCTCGCCTTGCAGAAACGGGCAGCCTTCATTGAGGGGCTGCACGAATCGCTTACCGGACTTGCGATGAACGGCGCGGTGATCTGGATTCTCTACTCTATGCTGCCGATGGTGCGAACCGGCGCAGTCAGCTCGATCACGATCGCATCGGTAGTGTTCGGCATCATGGCGTCATTCGAGGCGTTCCTGCCGCTCACCGGATCGGTACAGAACATCGAGGCCGACGTCCGAGCGGGCGAACGACTCTTCGAGATCATTGATGCCAAACCCGAAGTGGTTCCGCCAGCAAAACCGGAAGCTTTCCCGAAAAGCACGGAGATCAGGATCAACAACCTCGCCTTCACCTACCCTGGCTCGAATCGCCCGGCGCTTGACGGCGTCTCGTTCAGCGTGCCACAGGGCGGGCGAACGGCGATTGTCGGCCCGAGCGGCGCAGGCAAATCGACCATCACCTCGCTCATGGTGCGCTTCTGGAATCCAGCGCATGGCGAAATTTCGATTGGTGGGCGGAACATCGACAAGCTCGACCCCGAAGAGCTGTGCCGCAACATCGCGGTGGTCTCGCAGCGCACCTACCTCTTCGGCCAAACCATCCGCGAGAACCTGCTTCTCGCCGCGCCGAACGCCACGGACGAGCAGCTCCGCAACGCGCTCGTGATGGCCGGACTCAGCGACCTGCAAAGCCGCCTCGACGACTGGGCCGGTCAGCACGGCATGAACCTCAGCGGCGGCGAACAGCAACGGCTCGCCATCGCGCGGATGATTTTGCAGGACGCCCCCATCATCGTGCTCGACGAAGCCACCGCCAACCTCGACGCCATCACCGAACAGGCGCTGCTCGATACACTCAACCGCACCAGCGAAGGCCGGACAGTGCTCTCCATCACCCACCGCCTCCACCGCATGGAGCGCTACGACGAAATCGTCGTGCTCTACGAAGGCACAGTAATCGAGCGAGGCAGCCACGAAAAGCTGCTGAAAAGCGACGGCTTTTACGCGGGAATGTGGAAATTGCAGCATCCGGGGTAAGGGTGGACTGAGTGGACTTGGTGAACAGGTTTTCCGGGTCTTTGTCCACAGCGTCCACATAGTCCACCAAGTCCACTCTTACATTACTCCCCGCGCCGCCGAGCAGTGCGTACCCGGTACAGCCGCTCCGTAAAACCACCGCCCTCTTCAAACGATTCGGCCAGCGCATGAATTTGCCGGTCGAGCAAAGCGCAAGCCACCGCAATGAGCGCCAGCACTGCATTGGCGGAAATCTCCGGAAAATTGGACGAAGAGCTTTGGAACTCGCTTTTCACCCAGCGAGCCACCTCATCGGCGGTGGTGCAGCGCAGGTCGATGAGCTGTTGGCGCCGCGGATCATGGCGCTCCCAGAACGGGAGGTTCCGGTGGCGCAGGAAGTCTTCGTAGTCGAGCTTCAGCTCTTCGAGGCTGGCTCTGGCGACGTTGGTGAGCTTGAGTTCGCCTTTCTTCGAGGTACCCGACGCTTTGCTACCTTCAGCGATATTTTGCACGCCGGAGCGAGCCGCCTGCACCATCTGGTCGTGCGTGCGGCTTCTCTTTTCGACGAACCGGTCACAAAAGCGCACGGTGACGTCGTAAACAAGCTGCGCGAGCTGGAAGCTTTTCAGGTTTCGGTAGCCACCATGCTTCGGAATAAGGGGCTCCGGGGCCATGGGTGTGGAGTTTGTTGTTCTTGTGAAAAGTGGACGCTGTGGACTGAGTGGACTTTGTGGACGAAGAATGAAGAACGATTCTTCGCAGTTTTTGTCCACAGCGTCCACTACGTCCACCAAGTCCACTACTGCCTCGTCCTCATAACCCTTGCCGTGTCAAAGCCCTGCGCTTTGGCCTCTTCGAGAAGCTTTTCGTAGAGCGCGTTGTCTATCTGCGGGGTGCGGGCCAAGATCCAGAAGTAGTCGCGGCTGGAGGCTGTGACCATTGCCCAGTTGTAGTGTTCGTGGTCAAGCGAAAAAACGGTGTACGGGCCGTAGAAGGGACCGAAAAATGAAACCTTGAGCGCGCCAACATTGGGGTCTCCAGCGAATTTAGCTTTGCCTTTGGCAGTTTTCCACTTCTTCTTTTCGGGGTAGTAGCCCTGGTTGAGCACCTGAACCTTGCCGTCGTCGCGGAGGGTGTAGGTGGCCGAGACGTGATCGGAGCCGCGCTCGAACCAGTTGTCGATTCTGGCGATTTCGTACCAGGTGCCGAGGTAGCGGTCGAGCTTGAAGTTATCGACCGCGACGATTCCCTCCGGCGCACTGCCGCACCCTGCAAGCGCGGCCATCCACAACAGCAAAGGCAAAAAGAGTTTTTTCATCGGTGTTCTCCTGTTTTTTATCAGATGAAATAGTCATGTTCCCTACTCGACCAACTCGTTGCGGCATACTTCGCCGGGGTATTCGAACTCTACGGTGAAGTGGTAGATGCTATGGCGGGCAACAAGCTTGCGAATCTCCTGAAGTACCACGCCTGACCGAGCGCGATGGAGTCGCCGAAATCGTGCACGGCATTGGCGAGAATCGCCGTGCTGTTGGTCAGCACGCCGCCGATCGCTTCGAGAATCGTGAAGCTGAAGTTCAGGAAAAAGGCGGTCTGGATGCTGCCGACCACGTGGTGGTGACGCCCGGCATGACCATGGTGATGGTCATGCTCGTGGTTATGGTCGTAATGATGGTCGCTCATGCTGAAACAACAACCAAACGGGCACAGGGAATTCCCGCTGGGCGGATCGACTCAGTCGAACACGACTGTCTTACGTCCATTGACCAAAATCCGGTGCTCGCCGTGCAGCCGCAACGCACGGGCCAGCACCAGGCGTTCGAGGTCACGCCCCTTGCGCACGAGGTCATCGAGCCGATCACGATGGGAAATCCGGATGATATCCTGCTCGATAATCGGTCCCTCGTCGAGCTCGTCGGTGACATAATGGCTCGTTGCGCCGATCAGCTTCACGCCGCGCCGGTAGGCCTGCCGGTACGGATTACCGCCGACAAAGGCCGGGAGAAACGAGTGGTGAATATTAATAATGCGGCCCGCCCAACGACCACCGGTGAACTCCGGCGAGAGAACCTGCATGTACCGTGCCAGCACGATGGTATCGATGCCGTACTCGTCGCACAACGCCATCTGCTGCTGCTCGGCTGCGGCCTTGGTTTCGGGCGTCACCGGGATGACGTGGAATGAAATACCGTGCTCTTCGACGAGCGGCGCGAGGTCGGGATGATTGGAGATGACGAGCGGAATGTCGATATCGAACTCACCGAGACTATGCCGCCAGAGAATTTCGCGCAGGCAGTGGTCGTACTTCGAGACAAACACTGCCATCCGACTCCTCGCTCCAGAAAACCGGATCGTCCAGTCCGCCCTGAATTCACAGGCCAACGGAGTGAATGCCGCTTCAAGCTCATCGGTGGGAATCGAAAAATGGTCGAGGCTCCAGGATACCCGCAGAAAAAACTGACGCTCGTCCACATCGACATGCTCGTTGAGTTCGAGAATGTTGCCGCCACGCTCGTAAATGAAGTTGGCGATCCGCGCCACAAGCCCAACGCGGTCAGAGCAAGAGAGAAGCAACACAGCTTTGGAGGATGCGGCGGCAGCGGTCATAGCAGTAGCACTGGACTGGACATGGACAATGAAACTACGGCAAGATAATGAACTTTCCCACCAATTGGCTTCACCGGTGCTTTTTGATGCAGATACGGCAGACAAAGCAAAAAGAACGAAAAGGCCATCATGCAACCTTTCCGCCCCTTCTGTTGGAGGGGTAGTCTCCCAGATGCCTAACCCCGGTCACACAGCGAAAATGTCGTCATCACTCAACGCTGTATCGAGCACGCCGGCGAGGTCTGGCTGTCGTTGCCCAAGCCCATGCACACCATGACGCCATGAGTGATCAAGCAGATAGGAGATAGCGCTGGTGACGCTGCTGGAGTACACGCTGGAAGCGCCGAGCGAGAGTTTGATGAGAGCGGCATCGTTATTGACGGCGTATAAAAATGCCGTTGGCGACGCTCGTAAAGGAGCCGCTGCTCGAAAAGCCAAGAAACTTGAGCGACATAATGGTGTTGCCTGCCAGATTGAGCACCGTATTGGTTCCGATGGTAACAGAGTCATGCGCTTTATTGGCAACATCGCTGATCTGATCGATCGTCAGCATGGTCGCTGAGAACGTAAGGTTATTGCTGGTCGCAACATCGAAGCTCGCGACTACCGTGCCGGTCGCCGAACCCTCGCGGATTGGATTGTCATCCGGAGCAAATACGTCTGCCTTTCATGCCGTACCGACAGGCGCCTTGGCAAACCCCCGTGGAGACTCGCTAAAAATGGTTATTTTCAGGGCTGGCGACATGCGCTGACCGGCGGCATAATGAAGCAATCGAAGCCGACAGCAATAGCACAACATCCGCACATAAAATGGTTCCTCTAAAAAGCAGCAATCGGAGCTCGTCACAGGTTTGTAGAGGTGCCCTAACTTCAAAGTCGCCACTGGTCATCGAAGCAAAACGCAGAGCCACATGATTGATGCAAGAAATCAGAAACAACAATTGCTCCTTGCGGCAGTACTGCTCTTCTGCGTTGTTTCGATGGTGTTCTTTGACCAGCCACTAACGCTCTTCTTTCATCATCTCGACACCGGCCTCTGGCATGAGAGCTGGAAGATGGTCACAAAGGCGGGTCAGTCGGAGTGGTACCTCGTTGGCGGCCTCGCGCTGTTCGCATGGTTCCGGAAACGCGACCGGCAACTCGGAATGAAGGGGCTATTCCTGTTCTCGACGGTGGCCGCTTCGGGGCTCACAGCCGATCTTATCAAAGTCACCGTTTGCCGAGCCCGCCCAAAGCTGCTCCTGGAACAGGGCATCTACGGCTTCAACCTGTTCGGCTGGAGTCTGGAACATGCGTGGCAATCGTTCCCATCCGGCCACTCGGCAACGGCCTTGAGCGCGGCCTTGAGCCTGTCGCTTCTGCTGCCGCGCTTCCGACCGCTCTTCATGACTGCGGCCATCGTGATCGCCGTGAGCCGCGTGGTGCTCTGCCAGCACTACCTGAGCGACATCGTGGCCGGTTCGGCGCTCGGCGTCGTCACCGTCGTGCTGTTGCAGCCGCGCTTTTTCCGTGCCGATCCCGATTGAAAACGAGCTGATTATCAACGCCATTGACCGACGATTCACCATGAAGAACGACACTAACAGACTGAACCGGAACCTGCTGCTGGGCGGCCTCGTGCTGCTCGTGTATCTCTGCTTTGTTGCGGGCATCGGCTCCGGGCCGCTGTTCGACGTGGATGAAGGCGCCTTCAGTGAGGCCACGCGCGAAATGCTGGTGTCGAAAAACTACCTCACCACCTATCTGAACGGTGCCTTGCGCTTCGACAAGCCGATCCTGATCTACTGGCTGCAACTGCTGTCGATCAAGTCCTTCGGCATCAATGAGTTCGCGTTCCGGCTGCCGTCGGCCATCGCGGCGGCGCTGTGGGCGTTGACGCTCTTCCTGTTCGTGCGGCGCGAGCGCAACGAAACCGAAGCGGTGTGGGCCACCGCGCTCATGGCACTCTCGCTCCAGGTGAGCATCATCGCCAAAGCGGCCATCGCCGACTCGATGCTCAACCTCTGCCTTGCCGTCACGCTGCTTAGCATCTATCGCTACTGGCGGCACGGCGAGCGCCCTGCTATCTACCTGGCCTTCGCAGCGATAGGCTTCGGGATGCTCGACAAAGGGCCGGTGGCGATCCTCATTCCCGTGGTGGTGTCGTTCCTGTTCTTCGCAGTACAGAAAGACTTGAAGCGCTGGTTCCGGCTCGCGTTCAATCCGCTGGGCATCGCGCTGTTCCTCGCGATCGCCATGCCGTGGTACCTGCTTGAGTACCGCGAGCAGGGACAGGCGTTCATCAACGGCTTCATTATGAAGCACAATATTGGCCGGTTCAAAGGCTCGATGGAGGGGCACTCCGGCTCGCTGCTTTACTACATTCCGGTGGTACTCATCGGCCTGTTGCCCTCGACGGGGCTCTTTTTCCGCCTGTTCACCAAACTCCGCTCACGCCTCAACGACCCGCTCTGGCAGTTCTGCTTGATCTGGTTTGCGTTCGTCTTCGCGTTCTTCTCGCTCTCCGGCACCAAACTGCCGCACTACATGATCTACGGCTACACGCCGCTCTTCATCCTGCTCGGCAGCGAACTGGCAGAGGTTGAGAGTACCTGGCTGCACGCGCTCTGGCCGACGGCGTTGCTGTTGATGTTTGCCGCCCTGCCGCTGGTGCTGCCGCAGGTAATTCCGTCAATCGAGAGCCGCTTCGTGCAAGCGCAGCTTCAGGGGCTTTTGGCAGCAATGGCGGCCAACCACTTCTCGCTGCTGATGAGCGTCGCCGCCGCCGTTTGCCTTCTGCTGCAATTCGCGCCGATGATGCCGCCGTTGCGCTTCATCATCGGTGGGGCGCTGCTGACCCTGTCATTCAACTTCGCCGCCATGCCGATGGCCGCATCGGTGATGCAGCGGCCGGTCAAGGAGGCCGCGCTACTGGCCCGCCGCGAGGGGCTCAAAATCGTGATGTGGAAGGTCTATTACCCCTCTTTTTTAGTATATTCGGGTTCTTTTGCCGAACGGCGCGCACCGCGTCCCGGTGACGTGGTGCTCACCACCATCGACCGTCTCGACAGGCTCGGCCCGGTCGAGCAGCTGTACGGCAAGCATGGAATTGTTCTCGTGAGAATGCCTGATCAACCAGAAACCAGATGAAACTCTCCGTTGTCATACCAGTCATGAACGAGGCCGAAAACATCAAGCCGCTGTTCGAAGCGCTTGCTTCAGCCCTCAACGGTATCGAGCATGAAGTGATTCTGGTCGATGACGGATCGACCGACTCGACGGTGGCCGAAATCGAGCGCTACGCTCCGCCGAACGCGCGATGCATCGTACTGAACAAGAACTACGGCCAGACAGCGGCCATGTCGGCAGGCATCGACGAAGCCAACGGCGAACTAATCGCAACGATGGACGGAGATTTGCAGAACGATCCGGCGGACATCCCGATGATGATCAAGCATCTCGAATCAAGAGGACTCGACGTGGTGGCCGGACGGCGCGCCGGCCGGAAAGATGGTATGGTGCTGCGCAAGATTCCGAGCAAGATCGCCAACGCGATGATCCGGAACATGACCAACGTGCACATCCGCGATTACGGCTGCACGCTGAAGGTATTCAAGCGCGATGTAGCGCGCAACCTCGGTTTGTACGGCGAGCTGCACCGCTTCATTCCAGTGCTTGTGCAGTTGTATGGTGCAAACATGGAGGAGCTTGACGTACAACACCACGCCCGGCAGCACGGCAAATCGAAATACGGCATCGGCAGAACCCTCAATGTGCTCAGCGACCTGTTTTTCATGGTCTTTTTCCAGAACTATGCCCACAAGCCGATGCATCTGTTCGGCACGCTGGGCTTCATCACCCTGTTGCTCGGCATCAGCATTGACCTGTACCTGGTCGCCCTGAAACTTCTCGGCAACGATATCGGCGGTCGCCCGCTCCTGACCCTCGGCGTCATCATGACCTTCATCGGCATTCAGCTCATCACCACGGGCTTCATCGCCGAATTCATCATGCGCACCTACTACGAGTCGCAGAACAAGAAACCCTACATCATCCGACAGATCGTTGACAAAAGCAAGTAGCTCCATCACAAGCAAGGTGATCAAAACGGTGGTGCAGATCATGTTCACCGTCGGCGCTCTGGCCATCGTGCTCACCAAGACCAACCTCAATCAACTCTGGTCGATCATCAGCAACGCCAACCCAGCTTACCTCTGCGGCGCGATCCTGTTTTTCAACATCTCCAAGGTCATCAACGCCTTCAGGCTGAACCGCTATTTCACGGCCATCGACCTGCGCCTTTCGGGCTGGTACAACCTGAAACTCTACTATCTCGGGATGTTCTACAACCTCTTTCTGCCGGGCGGCATCGGGGGTGACGGATATAAAATCTACGTCTTGAAAAAGCACCACGGCCTGAAGGTGGTCAACATCTTCAGCGCGGTGTTCTGGGATCGGGTCAGCGGTATTTTCGCGCTGATCTTCCTGTCGGCGATGCTCATTATCCCGAGCTCCTTTGCGGCGCTCTATCCCGGCGAAATGCGTTGGATATGGCTAATCGCCGGAGTCACCTATCCCCTGTCGCTGCTCTTGACCTGGCTTTTTTACCGCCACTTCATTCCAGTGTTTTTCGTCACGGCGATTGAATCGCTGGCCATTCAGATAACGCAGGTCATTTCGGCCTGGTTCATTCTCATGGCCCTGTCGGCATCGTCTCACCAGATCGACTACCTGGCCATCTTCCTTATTTCAAGCGTCGCCACCATTCTGCCGATTACCATCGGTGGCGCCGGAGCGCGAGAAGTGACCTTTTACTACGCGCTCAACCATCTATCGCTCGACGTCAACACCGGCATCGCCCTGTCGCTGGTGTTCTTCGGAATTTCGGCCATCTCCGCCCTACCCGGCATCCTCGCCAAAATGAAACACGAACCCGGCCACTCACTGGCCGCAGTCGAGAAGGAGTAAGTCACAAGCTCGTGCGAGCTCCGGAGCGATGGAACATGGGACAATTGAGACTTGTGGAACGGATGGAGCAGGTATGACGATCAATTGTCAATTCTCTATTATCAACTAGCTCCAAACGCCATATCCTTCAGGCGAAGCTGCACGTACTTTCTGCCGTTCCACTGCTTTTTTTCCGGGATGCAGACCAACCGGAGCGGCGCGACGTTGCCGAGGCGATCGAGGTCATTGAACAGGTCGGGGCGGTCGAAGCCGATGACTTCGAACCGAGAGTGGCGCTCGCCGCGAACCATGAACTTGACGTGGCGATCACGCAGCAGCTTCGGTTTGCCGACAAGGCTGCATGGGGCGGTGACGAACAGCGGCTCGCGGTTGGCGAATCCGAACGGCGAGAACTGTTCGAGCACGTTGAGAAATTTCGGGGTGATGTCGTCGAGTGACAGCTCAGCGTCGATCAGCAGCTCTTTCTGGCGGTTCTCGACCGGCAACCTCTCGCGGCAGACCTCGTCGAAACGCGCCCGGAACGCCGTCAGTTGCTCCGGCCTGAGCGTCAAACCAGCCGCCTGGTGATGACCGCCAAACTGTTCGAGATGCTCGCGGCACTCGTGAAGAACCTCGTAAATATTTATATTATCAACACTTCTGACCGATCCCTTGATCACCCCGTCCATTCGTCCCAGCACGACGGTCGGCAGAACGTGCTTGTCAAGTAGCTTTGAGGCCACAATGCCGAGTACACCGAGATGCCACGCTTCGTCGTACAGCACGATGGAGGAGCAGTAGCTAGCGCAATGGCCCGCCACCATCGTTTCGGCCTTGCTGGTAATTTCGGCGTCGATCTCGCGCCGGTGCGAATTCAGCTCTTCGAGAGCGTTCGCGTGCTGGCGAGCCTCATCCGGCTTGCGAGCAAGCAGCCAGCGCATGGCCGCATCGGCGGAATCCATCCGCCCGGCGGCGTTGATGCGGGGCGCGATGCCGAAGGTGATGTTCATCATGCCAAGCTCTTCGGTCTTGACCTTCATGAACGGCGCCATCGCCTTCAGGCACTCCCTCGGCGAGCGGCGCATCAATTCGAGCCCCTCTCGAACATAGACGCGATTCTCGCCTTGCAGCGAAACCATATCAGCCGCAGTCGCAATAGCCACCAGATCAAGGTACTGCTCCCAGCGGCTTCGGGGCCAACCCTGCGTTTCAACAATCGCCTGCACCAGCTTCAGGGCCACGCCGCAGCCGCACAGCTCGCGGAACGGATAGCCGCACCCCTCGACCTTTGGATCGAGAATGGCGTAAGCCGCCGGAAGTGCCGCCGCCTCGTGATGGTCGCAGACGATCACATCGATGCCTTTCGACGCGCACTCCCGCACCTGTTCGACCGCCCGGATACCGCAATCGACCGTGATAATCAGCGATACGCCCTCTTTGACGGCATACTCGACGCCCGCCGTTGAAAGTCCATACCCCTCGCTGAACCGGTCGTTGATGTAGTGGCAAACCCGCGCACCCATCTCGTCGAGAAAGAGCGACAGCAACGCTGTGCCGGTGGTGCCGTCAACATCGTAATCGCCGTAAATCATGATCGACTCGCCAGCCGAAACCGCCTTCAGCACGCGCGCGACGGCCTGCCTCATCTGCTTGAACAGAAACGGCGATGGCGCTTCGGCAAGCGATGGGCGAAAAAACTGACGCGCCTCCTCGAAGCTCGAAATACCGCGATTGCACAAGGCGGCGGCGATCGGCGTACTGACGTTGATCGATTCGGAAAGCCCCTGCACCAAGGTTGGTTCGGGATCGAGAAGAGTCCAGCGGTAGCGTTTCATGAATAAGGTTTTAAATCGGAAATGCAGCTCGCTGAATGTACGGATATTTGTTCCTTCAGCCTTCAGAAAAAAGCCACCCTAAAAAGTCTCACGATTCCGGTGTGACGGGAACAGCGGAGAGCGATAAGCTGGGCGCGTCAATCCACGCAGATGAACACAACAAACACTGAGCCGACCCGTTCATCCGTCAATGTTGTCATGAGAACACGAGATACGTTGTGGCGCCGTAACAGCCGCGCCATTGCAAGAGGTATGAAAATAGCATACATTGAAAATTAGAGTGTATTTAAATCATCTTTCCGGACCAGCAACGCCAGTCTTGGCCACTTCCGCTCCGGATTTCGCGGCCACTCGGGCCCTCAATCAATCATTCTGAACGGATTCTGTGATGAACAAGCTCACCACCATCGAAAGCCATTTTCTCCAGCAGCAGAAACTCTACCCCGAAATCAACAACGAAGTTACCAGGCTTCTGAACGATGTCGCCTTCGCCGCCAAGCTGGTGCGGCGTGAAGTCGTCCGCGCTGGTCTGGCCGACATTCTCGGCCTTGCCGGATCGACCAACGTGCAGGGCGAACAGGTCAAGAAGCTCGACCTGTTCGCCAACGACAAGCTCATCAACGCTATCGGCCAGCACGGACGCTTCGCCATCATGGGCTCCGAGGAGAACGAAGAGACCATCACGCCACCGAAGTTCGAGTCAGGCAACTACGTGCTGCTGTTCGACCCACTCGATGGCTCCTCGAACATCGACGTGAACGTCAGCGTCGGCACTATCTTTTCGATCTACCGGCTCAAAAGCGACGACCCAACGAAGGCGAGCATCGAAGACTGCCTACAGAAAGGCGCTGATCAGGTGGCCGCCGGCTACGTCATTTACGGCTCATCGGTCATGCTGGTGTACACCACCGGCCACGGCGTGCACGGCTTCACCTACGACCAGACGGTCGGCGAGTTTCTGCTCTCGCACGAGAACATCACCACACCGGAACAGGGCCAATACTACTCGGTCAACGAAGGTTCATGGGCGCAGTTCAACGACGGCACCAAGCGCTTTCTCGACTACCTCAAGGAGGAGGACAAGGCAACCGGACGCCCGTACAGCACGCGCTACATCGGCTCGTTCGTGGCCGACTTCCACCGCAACCTCCTCACCGGCGGCGTGTTCGTCTATCCGGCCACGAAGAAGCACAAAAACGGCAAGCTGCGTTTGATGTACGAAGCCAACCCGATGGCCTTCATCTGCGAGCAGGCAGGCGGAAGGGCGACCGATGGCCGCCAGAGAATCCTCGACATCGAGCCGACCGAGCTGCACCAGCGCACCCCGCTCTACATCGGCAGCACCAACGACGTGCTCATCGCCGAAGAGTTCGAGCAGGGCAAGCGATAAACTGAACAATGACATAAATAAAAAAAGGCTCTTTCGGGAGCCTTTTTTTATTGCATCAAGGGCACCTCTAAAAAGTGTCATGAGCGACTGGAGTGCAAGGCGGATGGAGCGCAGAAACCGGAGTGTACGCAGTGTACATGAGGATTTCGAGCACCACCCAAGCGCCGACAATCGGGCCGCGCAATCAGTTTTTAGAGGTGC
>CBEUNJ010000018.1:0-21366 GCA_965544465.1 uncultured Chlorobaculum sp. | reverse complement strand
GCAAAGCCTGTAGCCAAAGCTGCGCCCAAGGCTGCTCCAGCGCGCAAAAAGGCTACGCCGCGTCCAAAGAAACACTATTTTATCATCGAGAACCTCTGCGTCGGTTGCGGTCTCTGTTTGGACAAATGTCCGCCGAAGATCAACGCTATCGGCTACAAGTTCTATGGTGACGTTCAGGAGGGCGGCTTCCGCTGCTACATCGACCAAGATGCCTGCATCTCCTGTTCCGCTTGCTTCTCCGGTGATGAGTGTCCTTCGGGAGCCCTTCTTGAGGTGCTGCCTGACGGCGAAGTGCTCGACTTCACCTACACGCCTCCGGAAAGGCTCGACTTTGATCTGCGCTTCCTGCATCGCTTCCATCGCGAAGTCAGGTAAGTCAGGAACTCCATACCGCATTGCCGGTGTTACAAAAGCATTGCTTTTTACGAAGCAATGCTTTTTTTATTTGAAAAAAGCGCCGCATTCCGATAAAACTCTCAAGCGTGACCGATCACTCAATCCAGACTCCTGCCGGCGACCGTTCCGCTTTTTTCGGAAAGACGTTGGTGCTCATTCCCACCTATAACGAGGCCGAGAATATCGAGCCTCTGGTCAGTGTCATTCTGCGGCAATATCCTGATGCGCTTGATATTCTGGTTATCGATGATGATTCGCCTGATGGCACAGCCTCAATTGTCGAAGGAATTGTCAGGCGGGAATCGCGAGTCCGCCTGATGAAGCGCCCAGGGAAGCTGGGGCTTGGCACGGCCTATCTCGCTGGTTTTCGCTATGCGCTTGATGAGGGTTACGAGTGCATCATCGAGATCGATGCCGATTTTTCGCACGACCCGGCCGCCATCGCGTTGCTGCTAAAGGCGATGAGCCATGCCGATCTGGTGATCGGTTCACGCTATATGAACAACACCGTCAATGTGGTGAACTGGCCTCTTTCACGACTCATGCTCTCCAAGGTGGCCAGCATTTACACTCGCTGGATTACCGGAATGCCGGTGTCCGATCCTACAAGCGGATTCAAGTGCCTGAGCGCGAGGGCGCTTCAAGCTATTGCTCTGGATCGTATCCATTCGCAGGGGTACTCGTTCCAGATCGAAATTGATTTTCGGGTATGGAAACAGGGCTTCACCATTCGTGAGGTGCCGATTGTGTTTACCGATCGAACCGTGGGCAAATCGAAAATGACCCGGAAGAATATCGTGGAAGCGGTCTGGATGGTCTGGTGGCTGAAGCTGCTTTCGATTGTCGGGCGGTTGTAGAGGCTGAATGTGGGGCTGCGTGGACGGAACGGACAACACAACGTTCTAATCGTTTTTCATTGTCCATTCCGTTCACAACCGTCTATCGGTTATTGATTTCAGTCACGACGCATCAGTCGGCGTTGTTTTTCTCCGCAATAAGTTTGCTGGCCACATCGGACGGCGCTTCTTCGTAGTGGCTAAAGGTGTAGTTGTAGCGGGCGCGGCTATGGGTCAGCCTTGTCAGCGCATGGTGGAAATCTGAGAGAGAAGCCTGCGGAATCAGCGCCTTGATGATCTGGAAGTGGCTTTCAGTGTCCATGCCGAGAATGCGGCCTCGCTTGCTTGAGATGTCACCGACGATTTCACCCGTGTACTGGTCGGGCGTTTGCACGGTGAGCGTGTAGATCGGTTCGAGAATCAGTGGCTTGGCTTTCTCAAAGGCGGCTTTGAAGGCCATGCTTGCTGCGATTTTGAACGCGTACTCCGAACTGTCAACCGGATGGTGCGATCCGTCATAGGCCACCGCTTTAAGGTCAACCAGCGGATAACCTGCAAGCATTCCGTCAACGATGGTTTCACGCAGCCCTTTTTCGACGGCGGGAAGGTAGCGGGTCGGCACCACGCCGCCGACCACTTCGCTGGCGAACTGGAATCCGGAATTCCGATCGGTCGGTTCGATTCTGATCCAAACGTCGCCATACTGGCCACGGCCACCCGACTGCTTCTTGAATTTACCCTGCGCCGAGGCTGTGAGCCGGATCGTTTCACGGTAGGGAATGTGGGTCGGGGCGGTTTGTACCTGAACGTTGAACTTGTTGAACAGGCGGCTGATGATGATGTCGAGGTGCGTTTCGCCCAGTGTTTTCAGGATGGTCTGGTTGAACTCCGTGTCGTGCTCAATGGTGAAGCTCGGATCCTCTTCGTGGAGGTGGTGCAACCCGGCGGAGATTTTGTCTTCGTCGCCCTGGCTGGTCGGCACAATGGCGGTCGAGAGCACCGGCTCCGGGAAAATGATTGGACTGATGCGGCAATCGGCCCCTTTGTCGGCCAGCGTGTCGTTGGTGTGCGAGTTCTTGAGCTTGACGACCATGCCGATGTCGCCGGCGAGCAGCTTGTCAACCGGCAATTGTTTGTGCCCCTCCATGGTATAGATCTGGCCGAGCTTTTCGAGCTGTCCAGTTTGCGCGTCAATCAGTTCGTGTCCGGTTTCGATATGGCCGGAATAGACGCGCACGTAGGAGATTTCGCCAACTCTCGGTTCGGACATCGTTTTGAAGATGAACGCCACAGTCGGGCCTTCCGGATCGGGATCGAGCAGTTTTTCATCGTTCATCACCGAGCAGAAGGCGTGTTCCGGACCGCGTTCGATTGGCGACGGGCAGAGGTTGACGATGGCATTGAGCAGGCGCTCAACGCCGACCAGGTGTAGCGGAGAGGTGCAGAAAACCGGGAAGAAGGTTCGCGTCACGAGCGCCGATTTGATCCCCGCACGAAGCTCGTCTTCGGTCAGGGTGCCGACCTCGAAGAAGCGGTTCATCAGCTCCTCGTCGGTTTCCGCTACTGCTTCGACCATTTGCTGGTGCAACTCTTCAGCCTTTTTGCGGTACAGGTCGGGAATATCGGAAATCTCCATGCTGCCCGGCTTGTCGGGATCGAATTCGAGCTGCTTCATCAGCAGCACATCGACGAGGATGTGGTGGTTCTGGCCCGTTTCAATGGGGAACTGGATCGGCGTGACCAGATGGCCAAAATGGTCTTGCAGGGCTTCGATGGTCATATCGAAATCCGCCCGGTCGGAATCCAGTTTGGTCAGCACGAACATGGTCGGCTTGTAGTACTCCTGGGTATAGTCCCAAACGGTGTCGGTGCCAACCTCCACGCCGGTGGCGGCGTTGACTGTGATGAGCACTGTGTCGGCCACGCGCATGGCTGACTTGACGTCACCGTGGAAATCGAGCAGGCCGGGCGTGTCGATGATATTGATCTTTTTGTCTTTCCAGTTGCCGTGAATCAGGCTGGTGTTCAGGCTGTGTTTTCTTTCGATTTCATCGGAAGCGTAATCTGAAAGGGTCGTGCCTTCCTCAATGCTGCCGAGCCGGTTGATGAGTCCCATGCTCAGGGCGAACGATTCGCACAGCATGGTTTTTCCGGTTCCGGAATGGCCGGTAACGACAATGTTCCTTATTTGATCGGTTGGAACAGGTTGCATGTCGGTACTCCTTTATAGGTTTGGTTGATCGGGGCTGTCCGCTTTGGCCTTAGAGTGCTGCTTCACGACGGGCTCGGCAGGGATTTAGCCTGCGGTACTTAACAAAAACTTAATCAAAAAAAATATTGTATCCGCTGTTGTAATCGCCATTAATGCAGCTTGGAGGACAATAAAATGGTGTGTCGGTCTCCGAACAATGCGTCCCATTACGTATCTTTTCTTTTTATGTTTTTCATTCAATTCTAAATCACCGTATCATGTCAGTCATTACCAATATTTACGCTCGTCAGATCATGGACTCGCGAGGTAATCCCACTGTCGAAGTCGATGTTTATACCGAAAGCGCATTTGGTCGCGCAGCCGTGCCCAGCGGCGCTTCAACCGGTGTGCATGAGGCTGTCGAGCTTCGCGATAACGACAAAAGCGTCTTTCTCGGCAAGGGCGTACTCAAGGCTGTCGAGAACGTCAACACCGTGATCAACAGCGCTTTGCAGGGGATGGATGTGACTGACCAGGAGGCGATCGACGCACGGCTCATCGAGCTTGACGGTACGCCGAACAAGTCCGTGCTCGGCGCCAACGCGATCCTCGGTGTTTCGCTCGCTTGCGCCAAGGCGGGGGCTGAATATTCGGGCCTGCCGCTTTACCGCTACATCGGCGGCACAACCGCCAAGACGCTTCCGGTGCCGATGATGAACGTGCTCAACGGCGGCGCTCATGCCGACAATACGGTCGATTTTCAGGAGTTCATGATTATGCCGATCGGCTTCGGGCGTTACTCTGACGCGCTGCGGTGCGGTGCCGAGGTGTTCCACGCGCTCAAATCCCTCCTGCATGGCCGCGGTCTGAGCACCTCGGTGGGCGATGAGGGTGGATTTGCGCCGAACGTGGAGTCCAACGAACAGGCGATTGAGCTGGTCATCGAGGCCATCGGCCTGGCTGGTTACAAGGCTGGCGCGCCGACCGACAAGGGCGGCCTCGGTGACGGTCACGTCATGATTTCGCTCGATCCGGCAAGCTCGGAGTTCTACGACACCGAGAAGAAAAAATATGTGTTCAAAAAGTCCTCTGGCCGCGAGCTTTCGTCCGAAGAGATGGCCAGCTACTGGGCAGACTGGGCGAGTCGCTATCCGATCATCTGCATCGAGGACGGCATGGCCGAGGATGACTGGGAAGGCTGGAAAATGCTGACCGAAAAGATCGGCGACCGCGTGCAGCTCGTGGGCGACGACCTGTTCGTGACCAACAGCCGTCGCCTTGCCGAAGGCATCGAAAAGGGCGTGGCCAACTCGATTCTCATCAAGGTGAACCAGATCGGCACGCTCACCGAAACGCTTGAGGCCATCGAGCTGGCCAAGCGAAACGGCTATACCTCGGTCATCAGCCACCGCAGCGGCGAGACCGAAGACACCACCATCGCCCAAATCGCCGTGGCTACCAACGCTGGTCAGATCAAAACCGGCAGCATGTCGCGCTCCGACCGCATGGCCAAGTACAACGAGCTGCTCAGAATCGAAGAGGAACTTGGCAGCATGGCTGTCTATCCCGGCCTGAAGGCATTTCGGGTCTGAGGTTTGCCGTGTCCCTCGTTTATCAAGACAATCGTTGCGATGAAAGGCATACTTCGGTGTGCCTTTCGCGCACGAGGCTGGATAAGGCTATTCCTTTGAAAAAAATGAGTTACTTTTCGGATATACGGGATTCGATCAGCTCGAATCCTAAGAAATTCCTGATTGGCCTGGTGCTTGCCCTCTTTGCCTTCTGGTTTGTTTTTGGCGATTTCGGACTTTTGACCCGCCTCAGCATGGAGTTGGAGCACCGTCAGCTTGAGGAGCGTTTGGCTGCCGAGCAGCAGAAAATCGCCGAACAGAAGGCCATGATCAGCCGTGCCGGTAGTCCGGACAGCGTGGAGAAGGTGGCGCGTGAGCGTTACAATTTTCACAAGGCGGACGAGACTGTGTTCATTATCAAGGATGAGTGATCGCTTCGATGGAGCTCGTGCTGCCCCCGCAGTTGGCCTCTGGCGTTACGATTCCGTTCCACAGCGTTTGAGCCGGTTCGCCGGCTTTTTTTTGTGCCGCCCAATCCATACTTTTAACGACCTATATTTGTAATCCTAACGCCATGCTTTCATGACTGAAGAAACGCTTGCCGGAGGCCAGTCCGTCGTTTATCCCGTGCCGGTCTATAGCTATCGCCGCCGCATTACCCGCGAGGTGCCATTTGGCCGCATCACTCTTGGCGGCTATCAGCCGGTTCGGGTGGAGTCGATGACCAACACCCATACGATGGATACCGAAGCTACCGTCGAGCAGTGCCGCCGCCTGCATGAGGCGGGGTGCGAAATCATCCGCCTGACCGTGCCGACCGAGCGGGATGCCGAGAATCTGCGCAATATCCGCGATCAGCTCCGGCGCGACGGTATCGATACGCCGCTGGTGGCCGACATTCATTTTTCGGCGAAGGCGGCCATGAAAGCGGTGGAGTTTGTTGAAAACATTCGCATTAATCCGGGCAATTACGCCACAGGGGCAAAGTTTTCGGGTGGCGATTACTCTGACAAAGAGTACCGTGCAGAACTTGACAAGGTGCGCGAGGAGTTTACGCCACTGGTCAGAAAAGCCAAGGAGCTTGGCGTCTCGATGCGCATCGGCACCAACCATGGCTCGCTTTCTGATCGGATCGTGAGTCGCTTGGGGAACTCGCCGGAGGGCATGGTGGAGGCTGCGCTCGAATTTGCGCGCATCTGCGAAGACGAGGGGTACTACGACATTCTCTTTTCGATGAAGTCCTCGAACGTTCGCGTGATGATTCAGGCCTATCGGCTGCTGGTCGCGCGCGCCGACGCGGAGCTGCGCTACGCCTATCCGCTGCATCTCGGCGTGACCGAGGCGGGGGATGGCGACGAGGGGCGCATCAAGTCGGCGATGGGCATCGGCTCGCTGCTCGAAGATGGTCTCGGCGATACCATCCGCGTTTCGCTCACCGAGGATCCGGTCAACGAGGTGCCGGTCGGTTTCGCAATTGTAAAGAAATACAATGATCGCCTGCTGGTGAAGGGCGACAAAGGGCATTTACCGGTCAAGCATGTGGTCGAGCACGACATGCGCAAGCCGGGCCATGAACTGCTGCCATTCGAGCCGTTCGGCTATTCCCGTCGTTCGTCCAGCCAGATCGATGGCGCGGGCAATCCGGTCGGCGGCGATGCGCTGCCAGGTGTGGAGACGATGGCCAAAACGCCGCTCTCCGATCTGGACGGGCTCGCCCGCGAAATCACCGCCCGGCTCGCTCCCGACAAGCCGGAGGATGCGATCCGCTCCGAATATGTTGGCGTTGCGGTCGGCAGCGTCGAGGATCTGTCGCCGCTCTCTCGGGTGCTCGATGCGCTCGGCGAGCTGCGCTCGAAGGTCGTTATCTCGACCGCCGATACATCGATCGTCGAAAAGCTGCTGCCGCTCTCCGGGCGGGTGCGGCTTGACATCGTCGAGGGCGAAGCGCTTTCGACCGGCTTTATCGACGCGCTGCACGACAACGAGGCCGCCGTGGAGTTCTGCTTCATTCATGAAAACGCGTCAGAGAACGTGCCTGCCGAGGTGCTCGTGCGTCTTGCCTCCAAGCTCAAGGCGAAAGGAATGCGGCGCGTCATGCTCTCCATTCTCTCTCGTGAGCCGCTCTACGCCGTGCGCAAACTGGCGCTCGAATTGAAAAAATCAGCAATCGACTATCCGCTCGTGGTGCGCTACCGCCGCCGCGATGGTGAGCGCTCCGGGGTGCTGATCGAAAGCTCCGTGCAGACCGGCACGCTTTTCTGTGACGGTATCGGTGATGTGCTGGCGCTCGACACTCCACTCTCTTCCTCCGACGAGATTTCACTTGGGTTCAACATCCTCCAGGCCGCCCGGATCAGGATGTCCAAGACCGAGTTCATCTCCTGCCCCGGCTGCGGTCGCACTTACTTCGAGCTTGAAAAGACCACGGCCTGCATCAAGCAGCGGGTCTCGCACCTCAAGGGATTGAAGATCGGTATCATGGGGTGCATCGTCAACGGCCCTGGTGAGATGGCCGACGCCGATTTCGGCTACGTAGGCTCCGGCAAGGGGCGCATCAGCCTTTACGTCGGCAAAGAGTGCGTCGAGGAGAACCTGCCGGAAGCTGAAGCGCTCGAACGGCTGATCGAGTTGATTCGCGAGAACGGCAAATGGGTTGATCCGGCATGAGGTTTTACACGCTGATCACCGGCGCGTCGAACGGTATCGGCAAGGCTATCGCCGAGGATCGGGCCAAAAGCGGGGAGCATCTCGTGCTGGTAGCGCGTTCCGGCGACAAGTTGGAGGCGCTTGCCGCCGAGTTGCGGCAGGTGCACGGTGTCGATGTGCAGGTGTGCGCCCAAGACCTTTCCGAACAGGAGGCCGCCCGGCAGGTGTTGGGCTTCTGCGAGGCGCAAGGGATCGCTGTCGATTGCCTGATCAACTGCGCGGGTTTTGCGCTTGCCGGAAGGTTCGAGCGGATGCCGGAGGAGGAGCTGGCGAGCATGTCGATGGTGAACATGGTCTCGCTGGCGATGCTGAGCCGCCTGTTTCTGCCCGCCATGCTCGAACGACGACGCGGCGCGGTAGTCAACATCGCCTCGCTTGCCGGCTTCCAGGGCGTGGCGGGCATGGCGTGCTACTCGGCCACGAAAGCGTTCGTAGTGACGCTCACCGAAGCGCTGGCGGGAGAGTTGGCCGGAAGCGGCGTGCGCGTTTTTGCCGTCTGCCCCGGCTTCATCAATAATGAGCAGTTCTACAGCCGGGCTGGTCACGATCGGAGCCGTATTGTGACGCCGGTCTCAAGCCCAGTCGTGGTGCTTCGCGCGGTCAGGCGCGGCCTTGCCGGACACTCAATGCTTGTGCTTCCGACCCGCTTCGACAGTCTGATGCGCTTCACGCAGCGCTTCGTGCCGAGAAAACTGGTGGTGTGGCTCGCCGGTTTGTTCGCCGGAGCCTACGAAAAGCACTGAGCTTCAATTCTTTTCTGTCGTTCCGTTGGTTGCCCGCCAAGTCAGCGATGTTTATCCATTCAGCGAAATAACCAAGTGAAAAGCTGGCGATACAGGCCGTTCTCCCAGCTCCACAAAAAAAGGAGAATTATCTTTTTTTTCTTTGGATATTTTGAGGCGAGGCGTATATTACCAGCCCTGTATTTTTAGTGAGCTGCTGGTGTAGCTCAATTGGTAGAGCAGCTGATTTGTAATCAGCAGGTTGCGGGTTCGAGTCCCATCGCCAGCTCGCAGTTTCAGGATATGGGTAGGTAGCGAAGCGGTCAAACGCAACAGACTGTAAATCTGTCGACATATGTCTTCGGAGGTTCGAATCCTCCCCTACCCACTTGGTCTTGTTGTTGATAGGTTGTTGATAAGCTGATGTAGCTCAGTCGGTAGAGCACTTCCTTGGTAAGGAAGAGGTCATCGGTTCAAGTCCGATCATCAGCTCCGGCTCCCGCAGGGGCGGTTACGCGTCAGTGGCTCAATTGGTAGAGCAGCGGTCTCCAAAACCGCAGGTTGGGGGTTCGAGTCCCTCCTGACGTGCAGGCAGGCTGGACTCGAATGCTGTTCACGATCTTTACCTCGACGCTCAATCATGAAGAATTATATCGACAAAGCAGGCAAGTACTATCGTGATGTCGTCGGCGAGATGCGCAAGGTCTCGTGGCCGACCCAGGACGAAGTGAAGGATATGACGGTTGTTGTGTTGACGGCTTCAGGTATTCTCGCCTTGTTTACCTTCTCGGTTGACTGGGTGATCAGCACCGTGATAGGGAAAATATTGTAAGACTAAGGAGATTTCGAGGTACACAGCATGGGCGTCAGCAAAAAGGTGATGGAAGAACAGCATCCCCCGCAACTCCACTGGTACGCTCTCAGGATTTATTCTGGCCATGAGCGCAAAGTGAAAGAGGGGATCGAGATGGAGGCCGAACGTTATGGTCTTACCGATAAGATCAAGCAGGTCTATATTCCCTACGAGCGTTTTGTCGAAGTTAAAAACGGCAAGAAGCGAAGTCTGACCAAGAATGCTTTTCCCGGCTATGTGTTGCTGGAGGCGGTTCTTGACAAGCAGACCAGAAACCTGATCATGGATATTCCATCGGTCATGGGTTTTCTTGGTGTTGATGATAATCCCACCCCGCTACGTCCCGATGAGGTAGAAAAAATCCTTGTTCCCGAAAGCGCGATCGAGCATCGTGCGGTGGTCGAGGCTCCCTTCAAGGTCGGCGACTCTGTCAAGGTGATCGATGGCCCGTTCAGCTCCCTGACTGGCATCGTCCACGAGGTCTGCACCGAGCGGATGAAGGTCAAGGTTATGATCAACTTCTTTGGCAGAAGCACTCCTACTGAGCTGGATTTCTCCCAAGTCAAGTCGGTTTCGCAATAAGAGCATCATAGTATTAATTCACGCTGTTGAAAGAGAGATAGCACATGGCAAAAAAGATAACAGGGTTCATCAAGTTGCAAATTCCTGCAGGAGGTGCGAATCCTGCTCCGCCAGTCGGGCCGGCGCTCGGTCAGAAGGGTGTCAATATCATGGAGTTCTGCAAGCAGTTCAACGCCAAGACGCAGTCCGAAGCCGGTATGATCATTCCTGTGGTGATTACGGTCTTCTCCGACAAGTCGTTTACTTTCGTTACCAAGACTCCGCCTGCTGCCGTGCTCCTGCTCAAGGAGGCTCAGTTGCCGAAGGGTTCCGGTGAGCCGAACCGCAACAAGGTCGGCAAGGTGACGATGGATCAGGTTCGCAAGATTGCCGAGCTGAAAAAGCCCGATCTCAATTCCGTCGATCTCGAAGGCGCAACCCGGATTGTGATGGGTACGGCCCGCAGCATGGGTATCGTCGTCGAGGGCTGAAGCGCAAGGATTTTTTTCGTGGGAGGCCGTACAGGCCGCTTGTTTAACCACTAATACAACGCATCAATGGCAGGAAAGAACTACAGAAACGCTGCTGCGAAGGTTGACCGCGCTCTTGAGTATGAGCTTGCGGAGGCCATCGACAAGGTCAAAGCGATTACCACCACCAAATTTGACGCCACGGTTGATGTCGCCATGAAGCTTGGCGTCGATCCTCGTCATGCTGACCAGGTCGTCCGCGGCACGGTCATGCTTCCGTACGGCACGGGTAAAACCGTTTCCGTCCTGGTTGTCTGTAAAGAGAATAAGATTGAAGAGGCTCGCGAGGCTGGCGCCGATTTCATCGGTTTCGAGGATTATATCGAGAAAATCCGGAATGGCTGGACCGATGTCGATGTGGTCGTCGCTACTCCCGACGTCATGGGGCAGCTTGGTAAGGTTGCCCGAATCCTCGGCCCCCGCGGCCTGATGCCGAACCCGAAATCGGGTACGGTCACCATGGATGTCGCCAAAGCGGTCAGCGAGGTGAAGGCTGGTAAAATCGAGTTCCGCGTTGACAAGGCTGGTAACATCCACGCTCCCGTCGGAAAGGTTTCGTTTGACAGCGACAAGCTGGTTGGCAACATCAGCAGCTTCATCAAAGAGGTCGTGCGCCTGAAGCCTTCGGCTGCAAAAGGCCAGTACCTCCAGGGTATCACGATTTCAAGCACCATGTCTCCGGGCGTGAAGGTCAAAAAAGATAAATTTGTTGCCTGACGCGAGCGGGCCTAACACAAACGATTGTGCACGTTATGATGAAGCGAAATAAAAAAGAAGAGATTGCTCAGCAGATAGCCGAGAAGTTTCAGAAGTCGCAGGGGTTCTATTTTACCGAGTTCCAAGGCCTCGATGTCCAGAAGATGGGCCAGCTGCGCCTTGAGTTCCGCAAAGCCGGGATCGAGTACAAGGTGGTCAAGAACACCCTGATCAAAAAAGCGCTGGCCGACGCCGCCGATGCCGACAGACTGGCCGAAGGTCTGAAAAACACCACCGCTGTTGCGTTTAGCTACGACGATCCGATTGCTCCGGCAAAGATCATCAAGAAGTTCAGCAAAGACAACGAAGCGTTGAGGTTCAAGATGGCCTCCGTCGATGGCACGCTGTTTGGCGCCGAAGCACTGCCGCAGCTTTCCGAAATGCTTAGCAAATCCGATAATATCGCCCGTACCGCAGGCCTGATCAACAACGTGATCGCTTCGGTTCCGATGGTGATGAATGCGGTAATGCGCGATCTTGTCTCCGTGATCGACCAGGTTGGAAAGCTCGAAAAATAAACGAATTACGCACTCAAAGCTTCAATATTTTCAATTCAAACTGAGAGAGGAAATAATGTCATCTATCGAAACCCTTGTAGAAGAGATTGGTAAACTTACCCTTACCGAAGCTTCCGAGTTGGTGAAAGCACTTGAGGAGAAATTTGGTGTGAGCGCTGCTCCGGCTGTTGTTGCCGGTGGCATGGCTGCTGCTCCTGCTGGTGATGCCGCTGCTGCTGAAGAGAAGACCGAGTTCGACGTCGTTCTCAAGGCTGCTGGTGCACAGAAGATCAACGTCATCAAGGCTGTCCGCGCAATCACCGGTCTTGGCCTCAAAGAGGCTAAAGAGATGGTTGACGGCGCACCGAAGACCGTTAAAGAGGCTGTCTCCAAGGATGAGGCTGAAAAGGTCGCTAAGGAACTCAAGGACGCTGGCGCCGAGGTTGAGCTTAACTGATCGTTCACAAGGTCAAGTAGCTGACAAGCTCCGTGCCGTTTCCGGGACGGAGCTTTGTCCGTTTGTGGTAAATAAATTTCTTTTTTCCGTTCAGCGGTTCAGCATTCGCCGAACGATGATCTACTCCGATAAGGTATTGACGAATCCTGTAATGACCAAAAGGTACTACTGAGTAAGCCTCGAGCGATTCGAGCGAGCGGTTGTCGGAGTGCGAAGCCTGAATGTGCCGGCCTGTCGGCACATAAGGAGTGCAGCACCGGTTGACTTTTCGCCGGTCGGAGCGCGGAGCAACAAGGGCGCCGGATTGATGCCGCATGTTTCATGAAGCGGTAGCTCGAACGGAGAGCTCGAGAGAGAGTTGCCCATTAACCTGTTAAGTACTCCCTGCAATTGACTAAAAGCGAGGTGCATGTGAAAGTGGCTGATGCAACACCAACACCGTGTATTGACTTTTCCAAGATCCAGAGTATCATAAATCCCCCCGACCTTCTCAAGGTACAGCTCGATTCGTTTCATAATTTCATTCAGGATAGCGCTCCGCTCGCCAAGCGCAAGGATCAGGGCCTTGAAAAAGTGCTCAGGAGCGCCTTTCCCATTACCGATACCAGGGGGCTCTACCTCCTGGAATATATCTCCTATAGCTTCGACAAGCCGAAATATACCGTCGAGGAGTGTATCGAGCGCGGCCTGACCTACGATGTGTCGCTGAAGATCAAGCTCAAGCTCTCCTACAAGGATGAGGCCGACGAGCCGGACTGGAAGGAGACCATCCAGCAGGAGGTCTATCTCGGCAGGATTCCTTACATGACCGAGCGCGGCACCTTCATCATCAACGGTGCAGAGCGCGTTGTCGTGGCGCAGCTTCACCGCTCGCCCGGCGTGGTGTTCAGCGAGGCGGTGCACCCGAATGGCAAGAAGATGTACTCGGCCAAGATCGTGCCGACCCGCGGTTCCTGGATCGAGTTCCAGACCAACATCAATAACCAGATCTTTGTCTACATCGACCAGAAGAAAAACTTCCTGGTTACAGCGCTGCTGCGCGCTATCGGCTTCGCCAAGGATGAAGATATTCTCGCTCTGTTCGATCTTGTCGAAGAGATTGAGGTTTCCTCAAAGAGCGCCAAGCGCGAACAGCTTCTCGGCAAGTATCTGGCTTCCGATATCATCGACATGAACACCGGCGAGGTGGTCAGTGCTCGCTCGGCGATTACCGAGGATATTCTGGATCAGATCGTGGCCGCCGGTTACAAAACCATCAAGGTGATGAAGGTCACCTCTCCTGAAAAGGGTGTGGACAAGTCGCTCATCATCAACACGATTCTCAACGACAGCTCGGCCACCGAGGAAGAGGCGCTTGAAATCGTTTACGAAGAGCTTCGCTCTAACGAAGCGCCGGACATCGACGCCGCCCGCAGCTTCCTTGAGCGCACCTTCTTCAACCAGAAGAAGTACGATCTCGGCGCTGTTGGCCGCTACCGTATCCAGAAGAAGCTGCACAACGAGCTGACGGAGCTTTCGACCTACCTCGAAGAGCGTCCTGAACTCAAGGAGCTTTCCGACGCCATTTACGAGCGCATTCTCCAGACCATCAGCACCTACTCTGAGGAGCCGATCGGCGAGGATATTCTCGTGCTGACCCACTACGACATCATTGCCGTCATCAACTACCTCATCAAGCTGCTCAACGGCATGGCTGAGGTCGATGACGTCGATCACCTGGCCAACCGCCGTGTCCGTTCGGTCGGCGAGCAGCTCGCCGCGCAGTTCGTGATCGGCCTGGCAAGGATGGGCAAGAATGTCCGCGAAAAACTCAACTCGCGCGATGCCGACAAGATTGCGCCGGCTGATCTGATCAACGCGCGAACCGTATCGAGCGTGGTGTCGAGCTTCTTTGCCACCAGCCAGCTCTCTCAGTTTATGGATCAGACAAACCCGCTGTCCGAAATAACCAACAAGCGTCGTGTCTCCGCGCTCGGTCCTGGTGGCTTGACCCGCGAGCGCGCGGGCTTTGAGGTTCGCGACGTTCACTACACCCACTATGGCCGTCTCTGCCCGATCGAGACCCCTGAAGGTCCGAACATTGGTCTGATTTCCTCCCTTGCGATTTATGCCGAAATCAACGACAAGGGGTTCATCCAGACTCCGTACCGCGTAGTCGATAAAGGTCTTGTGACCGATCAGGTGCTGATGCTCTCCGCCGAGGACGAGGAGAACAAGATTACCGTTCCGGTCAGCATTGAGCTTGCCGAGAACAATCGTATCGCCGCCGAGTCGGTGCAGGCCAGAACCAAGGGCGACTATCCGCTGGTGCTTGCCGAGGAGGTCAACTACATGGACGTCTCGCCGGTGCAGATCGTCAGTGCAGCGGCGGCGCTCATTCCGTTCCTGGAGCACGATGACGGTAACCGCGCACTGATGGGTGCGAACATGCAGCGCCAGGCCGTGCCGTTGCTCGTTTCCGAAGCGCCGGTCGTCGGCACCGGCATGGAGGCCAAGGTGGCTCGCGACTCCCGCGCTGTGATCGTGGCCGAAGGCCCCGGCGTGGTGCAGAGCGTGACCGCCGAGCGCATCGAGGTGCGCTACGATCTCGATGCGGACAACAATACCGTCTCACTGCTTGATCCCGACGAAGGTGTCAAGGTCTATAAACTCATCAAGTTCAAGCGCTCCAACCAGGATACCTGCATCTCGCAGCGCCCGCTGGTGCACAATGGCCAGAGGGTCGACGCCGGCGATGTGCTGGCCGACAGCTCCTCGACCGACAACGGTGAACTGGCACTCGGTAAAAACGTGCTGGTGGCCTTCATGCCCTGGCGTGGTTACAACTTCGAGGATGCCATCGTGCTCAGCGAAAGGCTGGTTTACGACGACGTCTTCACCTCGATCCACGTGCACGAGTTCGAGTCGAACGTGCGTGACACCAAGCGTGGTGAGGAGCAGTTCACTCGCGACATCTACAATGTCAGTGAGGATGCCCTGCGCAATCTCGACGAGAACGGCATCGTGCGCATCGGCGCCGAGGTCAAGGAGCGCGACATTCTGGTCGGCAAGATCACTCCGAAAGGCGAGAGCGATCCGACCCCGGAAGAGAAGCTGCTCCGCGCCATCTTCGGCGACAAGTCCAGTGACGTCAAGGACGCTTCAATGCACGTGCCAGCCGGCATGAAGGGCATCGTCATCAAGACCAAGCTGTTCAGCCGAAAGAAGAAGATCGGCATGGACGTGAAGGAGAAGATAGAGAAGATCGACAAGCAGTTCGACCTGAAAGAGGCCGATCTGCGCAAGCGCTTCGCCAAATGGATGAAACAGCATCTTGACGGCAAGAAGAGCGCGGCCATCACCAGCGACAAGGGCAAGGTGCTCGTACCGGAAGGCACGGTCATCGGCGACGAGTTGCTGTCGAAATTCAACGGCTTGCCGTTCCTCGAATCGATTGATGTTTCCAAAGGCATTGTCACCGGAGCCAAAACCAACGGGAACGTCGTTCGCCTGATCCGCGAGTACCGCCTGAAACTGAAGGATCTGGAGGACGAGCGCGAGAACGAAAAGTACAAGGTCAACGTCGGCGACGAGCTGCCCCCCGGCATCGAGGAGCTGGCCAAGGTCTATATTGCCCAGAAGCGCAAAATCCAGATTGGCGACAAGATGGCTGGCCGCCACGGTAACAAGGGTGTGGTCGGCAAGATTCTGCCCATCGAGGACATGCCGTTCATGGCGGACGGAAAGCCGGTTGACATCGTGCTCAACCCGCTTGGCGTGCCGAGTCGTATGAACATCGGTCAGCTTTACGAAACCTCGCTCGGCTGGGCGGGCAAGACGCTTGGCGTCAAGTTCAAGACTCCGATTTTCAACGGTGCAACTTATAAGGAAGTTCAGGAAAATCTCGAAAAGGCCGGTTTGCCAGGCCACGGCAAGGTCAGGTTGTTCGACGGACGCACCGGCGAGCAGTTGCATGACGAAGTGACCGTTGGCTACATCTACATGCTCAAGCTGAGCCACCTGGTCGATGACAAGATTCACGCCAGGTCCATCGGCCCATACTCGCTCATCACCCAGCAGCCGCTCGGCGGTAAGGCACAGTTTGGCGGCCAGAGGTTTGGTGAAATGGAGGTCTGGGCGCTCGAAGCCTACGGCGCGGCCAACATCCTGCGCGAGATGCTCACGGTCAAATCTGATGACGTCATCGGCAGAAACAAAACCTATGAAGCGATTGTCAAGGGCCAGAATCTTCCGGAACCGGGAACGCCAGAATCGTTCAACGTTCTTGTCCGGGAGTTGCAGGGTCTCGGTCTCGAAATCAGGATCGACGACAGAGTGCCTTGAGTCAGTATGACCACACGTCGGCGCGCCTGTCTCTGACTGCCGGACGCGCGCTGGCAGCACAGTAGTAACGAGGTTAATTTCAAGGTTGTTTTAACAGGGATATCGGCCATGATATTTTCACAGGGATCATCACCGATCAAGGGTGATTTTTCGAAGATAAAGTTCAGCATCGCCTCTCCGGAGAGTATTCTCGCCCATTCGCGCGGTGAGGTGCTCAAGCCGGAAACCATCAACTACCGCACGTTTAAACCGGAACGCGATGGTTTGATGTGCGAAAAGATTTTCGGTCCAACCAAGGACTGGGAGTGCTACTGCGGCAAGTACAAAAGGGTGCGCTACAAGGGCATCATCTGCGACCGCTGCGGCGTTGAAGTCACCACCAAGAGCGTGCGCCGCGAGCGCATGGGCCACATTTCGCTGGCCGTGCCGGTGGTGCACACCTGGTTTTTCCGCTCCGTGCCGAGCAAGATCGGTGCGCTGCTCGATCTTTCGACTAAGGAGCTCGAGCGCATTATCTATTATGAAGTCTACGTGGTTATCAACCCCGGCGAGCCGGGAGAGAAACAGGGCATCAAGAAGTTCGACCGCTTGACCGAAGAGCAGTACTTCCAGATCATCACCGAGTACGAAGACAACCAGGACCTCGACGATAACGATCCGGACAAGTTCGTTGCCAAGATGGGCGGCGAGGCGATTCACACGTTGCTCAAGGGATTGAACCTCGACGAAAGCGCCGTCCAGCTGCGCAAGGTGCTCAAGGAGAGCGGCTCGGAGCAGAAACGCGCCGACGCCCTCAAGCGCCTCAAGGTTGTCGAGTCCTTCCGCAAGAGCTACGAGCCGCAGAAGCGCACTCGCAAGAAATCGACCGGCCTGTTCCCTGAGGACGAGACGCCGGAGCTGTACATTTTTGAGGGCAACAAACCGGAATACATGGTGATGGAGGTCGTGCCGGTCATTCCGCCGGAACTTCGTCCGCTCGTGCCGCTCGAAGGCGGCCGTTTCGCCACTTCAGATCTGAACGATCTGTATCGCCGCGTCATTATTCGCAACAACCGCCTCAAGAAGCTGATCGACATTCGCGCTCCCGAGGTGATTCTGCGCAACGAAAAGCGCATGTTGCAGGAGGCTGTCGATGCGCTGTTCGACAACTCGCGCAAGGCCAACGCGGTCAAGACCGGCGAGTCCAATCGCCCGCTCAAGTCGCTCTCCGACGCTCTCAAGGGCAAGCAGGGCCGCTTCCGCCAGAACCTTCTTGGTAAGCGTGTTGATTACTCTGGCCGTTCGGTTATCGTCGTCGGTCCGGAGCTTCAGCTCCACCAGTGCGGTCTGCCGAAGGGCATGGCTATCGAGCTGTTCCAGCCGTTTGTCATCCGTCGCCTCGTCGAGCGTGGCATCGCCAAATCGGTCAAGTCGGCCAAGAAGCTCATCGATAAAAAGGATCCCGTTGTCTGGGATGTGCTCGAAAAGGTGATCGACGGCCGTCCGGTTCTGCTGAACCGTGCTCCGACTTTGCACCGTCTCGGTATTCAGGCCTTCCAGCCGACCCTCATCGAGGGCAAGGCTATCCAGCTTCACCCGCTCGTCTGTACGGCGTTCAACGCTGACTTCGACGGTGACCAGATGGCTGTGCACGTGCCGCTCTCGCAGGAAGCGCAGCTCGAAGCGTCGCTGTTGATGCTTTCGTCGCACAACCTGATTCTGCCGCAGTCCGGCAAGCCGGTTACTGTACCGTCGCAGGACATGGTGCTCGGCATGTACTACCTCACCAAGTCGCGTTTCGGTGTTGTTGGCCAAGGCCAGCTCTTCTACTCGATGGAAGAAGTGGTCATCGCCTACAACGAGGAACGCGCAGGACTTCACGCGCAGATTTTCGTTAAGTACGACGGCACGGTTGATCAGGTCTCCGATCCGATTCGCTTGGTCGATATGCTCGTGCCGGAAGAAGAGGCTGAAAAAAGAGCGTGGCTAAAGAGCCAGATCGAGCAAAAGAAGCTTCTGGTCACCACAGTTGGCCGCGTGATTTTCAACCAGCACGTGCCCGACAAGATCGGTTTCATCAACAAACTGATCACCAAGAAGGTGGCAAAGGAGCTGATCGCCCATCTCTCCAGTCAGGTCGGTAACGTTGAAACGGCGCGCTTCCTCGACAATATCAAGGCGGTCGGCTTCGGCTACGCCATGAGGGGCGGTCTGTCCATTGGTCTGTCCGACGCTATCGTGCCGGAGACCAAGGTCAAGCACATCAAGAACGCCCAGCGCGACAGCGCCAGGGTGGTCAAGGAGTACAACCGTGGTACGCTGACCGACAACGAGCGTTACAACCAGATCGTTGACGTTTGGCAAAAGACCTCGAACCTGGTGGCCGACGAGTCGTACCAGAAGCTCAAGAATGACCGCGACGGCTTTAACCCGCTTTACATGATGCTCGATTCCGGTGCTCGTGGTTCCCGCGAACAGGTTCGCCAGCTCACCGGTATGCGCGGTCTGATTGCCCGCCCGCAGAAGTCGATGTCGGGCCAGCCGGGTGAGATTATTGAGAACCCGATTATCTCGAACCTGAAAGAGGGGCTCACGGTGCTCGAATACTTCATCTCGACGCACGGTGCGCGTAAAGGTCTGTCCGATACCTCGCTCAAGACGGCTGACGCTGGTTACCTTACTCGCCGTCTGCACGACGTGGCGCAGGATGTGATCGTTACCATCGACGACTGCGGCACCACCCGTGGCCTGCACGTCAAGCGCAACATCGAGGAGGAGATCAGCGGCCAGATCAAGTTCTGCGAAAAGATCAAGGGCCGTGTCGCGGCGCGCGACATCGTTGACCTCATCAACGACAAGGTGGTCGTCAAAGCCGGTGAAATCATCACTGACGAGCTTGCTAACGCCATCCAGGACAATGTTGGCGTCGAGGAGGCCGAGATCCGCTCGGTGCTCACCTGCGAGTCGAAGGTCGGTATCTGCTCGAAGTGCTACGGCACCAACCTTTCGGTGCACAAACTCGTCGAGATCGGCGAAGCGGTCGGCGTTATTGCCGCGCAGTCGATCGGTGAGCCGGGAACGCAGCTGACGCTTCGTACCTTCCACCAGGGTGGTGCGGCTCAGGGCGGTATCTCCGAAACCGAGACCAAGGCGTTCTACGAAGGGCAGATCGAGCTCGAAGATGTCAAGAGCGTCGAGCACTCCATCATCACCGAGGACGGCATCGAAGAGACGCACCAGATCGTCATCCAGAAGAATGGCAAGATCAACATCATCGACCCCGATTCGGGCAAGGTGCTCAAGCGCTACGTCATTCCGCACGGCGCGCACATCAACGTCGAGCATGGCCAGATGGTCAAAAAGGATCAGGTGCTCTTCAGCAGCGAGCCGAACAGCACGCAGATTCTGGCCGAGATGCCGGGCTTCGTCAAGTTCATCGACATTGAGAAGGGCGTGACCTACAAAGAGGAGGTTGACCCGCAGACCGGTTTCGCGCAGCACACCATCATCAACTGGCGCTCGAAGCTCCGCGCTTCCGAGACCCGTGAGCCGCGCGTGGCCATCATCAGCGAATCGGGTGAAATCAAGAAGACCTATCCGGTGCCGATCAAGTCGAACCTCTACGTCGAGGACGGTCAGAAGGTCGTGCCTGGCGACATCCTGGCAAAGGTTCCACGCAACCTCGACCGCGCCGGCGGCGACATCACGGCCGGTCTGCCGAAGGTGACCGAGCTGTTCGAAGCGCGCATTCCGACCGACCCGGCTATTGTCTCCGAAATCGACGGTTATGTGAGCTTCGGTTCGCAGCGTCGTAGCAGCAAGGAGATCAAGGTCAAGAACGACTTCGGCGAGGAGAAGACCTACTACGTCCAGGTCGGCAAGCACGTGCTGGCCACTGAGGGCGATGAGGTCAAGGCTGGCGATCCGCTGACCGACGGTGCGGTTTCGCCGCAGGACATCCTGCGTATTCAGGGCCCGAACGCCGTGCAGCAGTACCTGGTCAACGAGATCCAGAAGGTTTACCAGATCAACGCCGGTGTGGAGATCAACGACAAGCACCTTGAGGTGATGGTGCGCCAGATGCTCCAGAAGGTGCGCGTCGAGGAGGCGGGTGACACCAATCTGCTGCCAGGCGATCTGATCGACCGCAGCGCCTTTATCGAAGCCAACGAGGCGGTAGCCGAAAAGGTGCGCGTCGTCGACCGCGGCGACGCTCCGCCAAGAATCCAGGAGGGCGAGCTCTACAAGCAGCGCGACATTACCAAGCTGAATCGTGAGCTTCGCCGCAACGGCAAGCTGCTCATCACAATCGAACCAGCGCTTCAGGCCACCTCGCATCCCGTGCTGCTCGGCATCACCAGCGCCGCGTTGCAGACCGAAAGCGTTATCTCCGCCGCCTCCTTCCAGGAGACCACCAGGGTGCTGACCGATGCCGCCGTCGCGGGCAAGGTCGATCATCTGGCTGGTTTGAAGGAGAACGTCATTGTCGGCAAGCTCATTCCTGCCGGTACCGGTTTGCGCAAGTACCGCTCGATCAGGCTTCGTTCCAATGTCGCCGAAGAGCCCGAAGTGCTTGACACGGCCATGGAGGAGGACGCTGAAAATGGAGATGAGTGATCGAAAGCATCTCTGCTCCTGACTGACTTCCAGATGAAAAAAGCCGCTCTGTATCTGAACAGGGCGGCTTTTTTTGTTGCTATTCGAATACTCGTGAGAAAATTATGTGTCTGAGGTGTCGTTATTAACTTGTTATATTTTATGGTCTTATCGTTTTTTTTTGATAGAGAGATGAGTTGTTTGCATGACTTGATGAAGTGTGAGTGCATTAAAGGATATGTGACTTATAGTGAGCATTTGAGGGTTAGTGTCGGTAGGCTTTTTTTTGTCAATTTCTGGTTTATATTATGAGTAAAATTTCTGTATAGATTCCTATGATTGAGTCCTCATTCCAGCAACGCCAAGCTTCCCGCAGAATCATCATTGTCGAA
>CBEUNJ010000017.1:0-21489 GCA_965544465.1 uncultured Chlorobaculum sp. | reverse complement strand
CCCAATCTGTTTATAACTCAACGCAATCCTTATGAGCATGTCTGAGAAAATATGGATGAATGGCGAGCTGATCGACTGGAATGACGCCAAGATCCATATCATGTCACACGTCATCCACTACGGTTCGTCGGCCTTCGAGGGAATCCGCTGCTACGAAACTGCCAAAGGCTCGGCGATTCTCTTTCTCGACGAGCATATCAGGCGTCTGAAAGATTCCGCCAAGATTTACCGCATAGAGATTCCTTACTCGGAAACCGAGCTAAAAGAGGCCATCATCGCCACCATCAAGGCCAACGGCCAGAAGGCGTGCTATATCCGCCCGCTGGTCTATCGCGGCCCCGGCGCGCTTGGCGTCAACCCACACCTGGCCTCCATCGAAGTGGCCATCGCCACGTGGGAGTGGGGCGCATACCTCGGCGAAGACGTACTTGAAAACGGCGTCGATGTCCGCGTCTCGTCCTGGAACCGCCTCGCACCAAACACCATGCCCTCGATGGCCAAGGCTGGCGGAAACTACCTGAACTCACAGCTCATCAAGATGGAAGCGCTGATGGACGGCTACGCCGAAGGGCTGACGCTCGACATCAACGGCTACGTGGCTGAAGGCAGTGGCGAGAACATCTTTGTGGTCAGACACAACATCATCTACACGCCGTGTGCAGGGCAATCAATCCTGCCGGGCTTGACCCGTCAGGCGGTCATGGACATCGCCAAGCAGCTTGGCTACGAAGTGCGCGAAACCCTCATTCCGAGAGAGTCGCTCTATATCGCCGATGAAATCTTCCTGACCGGCACCGCAGCCGAAATAACCCCGGTCAGAAGCGTGGACAAGTACCCGATTGGCGCTGAGAAACGCGGCCCGATCACTGAAGCGTTGCAGCACGAGTACCTCAACGTTGTCCACTCCGGAGAGGATCCGTACAACTGGCTCACCTTTATCTGAGCGAATCGGCCTCATGACACCTCGCATGGTCGTGAACGGTTTTTGGGGAAAAAGAGTGACGTGCGGCAACCTGAATTCTGAAAAATTCGAAATGAAGAGTCCGGGATCGGCCACTACCGAAAAAACTGAACCCATCGAGACGCCATGAGCTGGAATTCGATCATCGGTCACAAACATCAGATCCGGGTGCTCCAGACGGCGCTCGAATCGAACCGCTTGGCTCACGCCTACCTCTTTGCCGGTCCTGAAGGGGCGGGCAAGGAGACCGTGGCGTTCGAGCTGGCCAAAATCCTTAACTGCCACAATACCAGCCTCCTGCCCAACGAAGGTTCGTGCGGCAAGTGCGAAAGCTGCCAACAAGCCGACAAGCTCATGCACCCCAACATCGAGTACCTCTTCCCCGTCGAAGCGGCGCTGCTCGAAACCATCGATCCGTCAAAAAAGGAGAACAAAAAGGTCACCGAAGCGCGAGAGCGTTACGAGGCGCTATTGAACGAAAAGCGTCGCAATCCGTTTTTTACGCCCACAATGGAGCGTTCGATGGGCATTCTGACCGAGCAGGTGGTGATGTTGCAGCATAAGGCCTCGATGGCCCCGCGCGACGGCGGCAAGAAGGTGTTTATCATCTCGCAGGCCGACCGACTCCACCCGACGGCGGCAAACAAGCTCTTGAAGCTGCTCGAAGAGCCACCGGCGCATGTGATGTTCATTCTGGTAAGTTCTCGCCCTGAATCGATGCTGCCAACAATCCGTTCGCGCTGCCAGCTCCTCACCTTCGCCCGCCCGCGTCCGGCGGAGATTGAAGCGTTGATTGCGATGCGAGCACCGCAGTTGGAGGACACCGAGCGGCGTTTCATCGTCAGCCTTTCGCGCGGCAACCTCTCAAGTGTGCTGGAACTCGTCGAAGCCGAAACCGGCGAAGGAGCCGCCCCGGCGGTGGTCGGCATCCGAAACAAAGCCATCGACTACCTCCGCAACATCATCGTTCCCGCCAAGTTCCACCAAGCAATCTCCACGTGCGAAGAGCTGGCAAAAAGCTCCACGCGCACCGAACAACTCATTTTCCTTGACGCCCTCCTGCTCTTCTTCCAGGACGTCACCCGCCGCAGCATCGACCACGACTTCGAGGAACTCAACAATCCTGACATCGCGGAAAACACTGATCGTTTCGTCAAAGCCTTCCCCAACAGAGACCTCTACCGAGCCTCAAACATGATCGAAGAAGCCATACGCGCCATCAACCGCAACGCCAGCGTGATTCTGGTCATGGCTGCAATGACGGCGGATTTGCGAGGAATTTTGCAGGGGAACAGATAACTACCAGGTCGAGGTCTCCGAAGCGCTCATCAGCTATGTACACGACCAATGCCAGCAAATCGCTGAACCGCTCACTGCGCAACGTGCTAAAAAACAAAGGCTCGTTTCCGACTAACGAATCGATTATCAAGCTGCTCTATCTGACCATGCAAAACATCGCCAAACAGTGGACCATGCCCATCCAAAGCTGAAGGGCGGTTATCAATCAATGTTCCATTACATTCGAGAAAAGGGTGCCTGTATGAAAACAACCGTTTACACACTTGGCTGAACAGGTCCAATGATTAACGTTTTTTAATCACAAATGTTTGCCACCTTGACCAATAATGTTTACCTTTCTAAATAAAATTCATGCAAGCGGCTAACACCTAATCCATTACCTGTTATGGACAACAAGTCAAACGGTAAGCTGATTGCTCTGGCAATTGGCGCGGCTGTCTTTATGGGAGCACTATTCTTTTTTGTATCATTCTTTACGGGCTACCTTCCGGCTCCGAATCATTCGGCCATCCTTACCCCTTTACGGTCGTTTATGGGTTGGTTCCTGCTTATCTTCTGTGCCTCTCTCATCATCATGGGCATTGGCAAGATGTCCAGTGCTATCAGTGACAAGTGGTTCCTGAGCTTCCCGCTCAGCATTTTCGTGATCGTCATGGTGATGGTCTTCAGCCTCCGGTTCTACTGGGAACAAGGCCGCACTACCACCGTGGATGGCAAGTATATCCGTTCGGTTGAGCAGCTTAACGACTTTCTCAACAAGCCCGCCGCCACCAGCGATCTTCCTCCGGTTCCGGCAGACTTCGATTTCGCCGCAGCCGAGAAACTGGTCAAGACCCGCTGCAACAAGTGTCATACTCTTGATTCGGTTTCTGATCTGTTCCACACCAAGTACAAGAAGACCGGTCAGGTCAAGCTGATCGTCGAGCGTATGAAGGGCTTCCCGGGCGCCGGTATCGCCGACGATGAGGTCAATGAAATCGGCTTCTGGCTTCAGGAGAAATTCTGATTCTGTTCTGAAATCAAGACATAGAAAATCAAGACAGCAACGCCCCGGATTCGGGGCGTTCTGCATTGGTGGGGGTTATTGCGCGGCGCTGTAGCTGACCGTGACGGTTTCGGTGATACCGCCTCTGGCGTTCCAGTCGGTTTTGACGGTCATGCTTTTGGGCTGACACGCCTCAACCAGATGGTCAAGAATCGTGTTGGTGATGTTTTCGTAGAAGATACCGGCATTGCGGAACTCAAGGAAATAGTACTTAAGTGACTTCAGCTCGATGCAGCTTTTGTCGGGCACGTAGGTGATGGTGATCGTTCCGAAGTCGGGCAAGCCGGTTTTAGGGCACACTGAGGTGAATTCGGGATTGACAATCTCGATGGTGTAGTCTCTGTTGGGAAAGGTGTTGTCGAAAACTTCGATGATCTCTTTGTTCATGGCCGGTGTGTGGATGGTTATCGGTTGTCTGTTCACAACTCAAAAATAGAAAACAGCCGTGATATTCATTACATTTGTGATGATATTTAGGCGAGCCTATCGCGAGTTGTCTGGTTTTGCCCGCTGTTTGCGGGCCTTGTGAGTCTCATCGCTATAAAGTTTGAGTGCCTTTTATGCCATTTAACCGATACCGCGTGCCGGAGCCGACCGCTTCCGACGGAGTTATTGATGAAGAGTTGAGCCGTATTCGCCGAGAGCTTGCTGCCGAATACGATCTTCATGAAGTCGCCTACCGTTTCGGCGCGAGTGATTTCGGCTTTCTGAGCGTCCGCGACAGTTACGCCCTGCTCGACCGCATCTCTCCTGAGGAGTTTCTCAAGGACGAACAGATGCCCTACTGGGCTGAAATCTGGCCAGCAGCCGTGACCCTTTCCCGACAGATTATGGAGACCGGCGAGCTGACGGGCAAATCGGTCATTGAGCTTGGCGCAGGAGTCGGTATTGCCAGCGTTGCCGCCGCCCGGAGCGGTGCTCGCGTGCTGACTACCGATTACTCAACCGAAGCACTGAAGTTCGTAGCTTACAACGCGCTGCGCAACCGTGTGCCGCTCGATACCTGCCGTCTCGACTGGCGGGTGATCAAGGGTGACGAGAAGTTCGATGCGATCATCGCGGCTGATGTGCTCTACGAGCGCGTCAATCTGCTGCCCATCGTCATGGCGCTCGACGCCTTGCTTGCCGCGGATGGAGCGGCGTGGATCGCCGATCCGAGAAGGCGACTGGCTGATCAGTTCCTCGAACTGGTGCAGGAAAACGGATTCAGGATTTCCGAACAGCGCATGTACGATGCCGGAGGCGATCAGCCGGTCGCCGTGACCATATACAAGCTTGAGCGGGAGGCGAGATGACAGCGGACGAATCAATTGCATGCTCTGGCCAGCGCCTGCCGGAAGGCGGCTGGCGTTGGCATGGCGGGAGCGGTGCCGTGATCTGGCAACTGATGTTTGCCGAGCTCGGACTGGTGATGGGTCTGAGGCGCTTTCCGGAGCACCGCCGCGCTTCGCTGTTCTGCCTCGCCTCGGAGAGCGGGCGGGTAGTGTGCGACGATTTCGTGCTCACTGGCGGCGGCGAAGCGAACGCGCCGGTCGGCGAAGGCTGGATGATCGGACTCGAAACGACTGTCGGCAACCTGCTGTACTGCCACGGATTTCAGCCGAGGAGCCCGGAACATCAAGGACTCTGGGCGGTCGATCTTGCCGCCGGAAGGGTGGTGTGGAGCCGTCCCGACCTGGCATTCGCGGCTAATCTCGGCGATGCCTTTCTCGCCTACAAATCCCGCGTGTTCGCCGGTTTTCCCGAGCGCGACTACTACCTGATTGATTCGCTCACCGGTCGTGAAACCGAGCACATCGGCACCGAACCGGAGCGCCTCAACGCCTTGCGCGACCGGGCCGTTAGCGAAGAGCAGCGGCAGGGCGTCCTGCTTCCGGATGCCGGCATGGACGAGTCCGGGCACGTTGAAACCATCGAGTGCGGCGCATTCACCATCAAGGCGCTGCACCGGCTGGCCGGAGCCGGAGGAACGGAAAGCGCGTGGCGGTCGGTTCTTGCTGTTAGCACTGGTGATCGTCTCCTGTTCGAGGACACGATGGGCCAGGCCGGAGCAGCGCCGCTGTTCAACAACTTTCTTGTGAAGGACAGGCGGCTCTACTATATCAAAGAGCGAGAGGTGCTGAAGAGCGTTGTCGTCTCATGACCATTTTTCTTTCATGACCAGAACCCGTCCAACGCATCCGGAACATGACGATACGGCCAAGTGCCGTTGGCTTGAGCCGTTTCTTTCCTATCTCCAGGCCGCTCGCAATGTGTCGCCAAGAACCGTAACTGCGTATCGCTGCGACCTGCTCCAGTACTTTTCGTTTCTCAAGGATGAGGCCCGCCTTGATCGGCTTGAAGCCGTCAAACCAGAGCGAGCCGAGGTTGTCGATGTCCGGCTTTTCATGGGCCATCTGCTCGACAAGGGCATCAAGCCGCGCTCGATCGCCCGAAAGCTCGCCTCGGTCAAAAGCTTCTACCGCTTTCTTCTCGAAACCGGACGCATCCCCACTTCGCCGCTTTCGCTGGTCGTGACGCCGCGTCTCGACAAAAAAGTGCCGCGTTTCCTGAGCGAAGAGGAGGCCGGAAAGCTTTTCGAGCACTTCGAGTCGCCGGAGCAAGAGCCCAGCGCTCCGGTTGACGGCGCAAAGGTCGAAGTCCGGAAGTTCGAGAAGTCGCGTGATCGGGCCGTGCTTGAGGTGCTCTACGGATGCGGCCTTCGGCTATCGGAGCTGATCGCGCTCGAACGGGCCGATGTCGATCTCGCGCATGGCTTTCTCAAAGTGACCGGAAAGGGCCGCAAGCAGCGCATCGTGCCGCTTGGAGAGCCTGCCGTGGAGGCGCTCAGAAAGTATTTTGAAGTCCGGCGAAACTTCTTTAGAATACCTTTAAACAAGACAGGTGCATCGTCCAGGGTTTTCGTCACATCAAGAGGAAAACAGCTCTATCCTATGCTTGTCCAGAGAATGACAAAGAGGTATCTCACCCCGGTTTCCGAGTTGGAAAAGAAAAATCCTCATATACTCCGACACAGTTTTGCCACTCATATGCTCAATGGCGGCGCTGATCTGAAAAGCGTCAGCGAAATGCTTGGCCACAGCAGCCTGACGACCACGGAGCTTTATACGCATGTGACATTCAACAGGCTGAGGGAGGTGTACGACAAGGCCCATCCCGGAGCCTGAGAGTTGCCGTTTGCCGAAAGTATTTGACAAGGCAAAATTGATGCCGGTTTCGTTCTTTGTAAGTTTATAATTCTTTTAATGGAGGTAAGTATGACTAAATCCGTTAGCAGTGATGCGATTACCGTCAAGGTAACCCTTCGGCACTCGAACAACCACGGCAGTATAGAAGATTATGCCCGTGAAGCGGCTTCAGTGCTTACGAAATATTATCCCGGACTGCTTACTTGTCACGTCATTCTTGATCATCAGAAGCACGAGCATGACCAGAACAAGCTTGCCGAAATCACGGTGCACGTACCTCAGCACGATCTTGTGGCTCGCGAATTCGCCCCGACCTATGAACAGGGCATCAACAGTTGCATCGACAATCTAGCACGACAGCTTAAAAAGCTCAAGGACAAGCAAAGCAATTTCTGAAATAGGCAATAGTCAATCGCAACAGGGTCAACAGGGTCAGCACGCTGGCCCTGTTGCAGTATCGGGCTTTTCAAACACCATGATTTCCCGTGCATGAATTTTGGCCAGAAAGGACTGAAGAAGCGATCGATTACGGTCGCCTATTTTTTTGAGCAAATCGGCAAGCGATTCGACATCAAGTTTCGCCGCCTCAACGATGTCGATGAGCAGAAGCGCCGCATCTACGAGCGCGATCTGCATCGGCCCGGTCTTGCCATCGCGGGATTTACCAAGCTTTTCACCTACAAACGGGTGCAGATTCTAGGCAATACCGAAACCCGATATCTGAACCACCTTTCTGTTGAAGAGCGCCGCGTAGCATTCGAGAAGTTCGTGAAGTTCAAGATGCCGTGCATTATCCTGACCAGCAACAATAAGCTCGATCCGGAACTGATCGACATAGCTGCTGCCGCCGGGATTCCGGTTTATGTCACCCGCTATTCATCGACGCGCACCATCTACACCATCACCGATTTTCTTGATGAGCAGTTCTCGCAGTATCAGCAGTATCATGGTTCGATGATCGACGTATATGGCGTCGGCGTCTTTCTGGCTGGCAACAGCGGCTTGGGCAAGTCGGAGGTCGCGCTCGATCTTATCGAACGCGGCCACGGTCTGGTGGCCGATGATGTTGTGGTAGTCAAGCGGCGCGGGCAGACCGATACGCTGGTGGCTACGCGCAACAACATTATCGGCCATTTCATGGAGATTCGCGGCCTTGGTGTGGTCGATGTCAGGCAGAATTTCGGGATCAGGGCGATTCGTGACAAGAAGGTGGTGCAGGTGGTGGTCGAGCTGCTCGAATGGAGCCGTGAGGCTGAGTACGAACGGCTCGGGCTCGACCAGAAGAGCGTCAATCTGCTTGGCGTCGATCTGCCGCTGGTGCAGCTCCCAATTTTTCCCGGAAAGAACATCACCGTTATTATCGAGGTGGTGGCCCTGAATTTCCTCCTGAAGCGCAACGCCGGTTACGTGGCTGCCGAGGCACTGACCAACCGAATCAACGCCGTGATGAACAAAGACCGTAGCGAATCAACGACTGGCTCTTTTATTATTCCTGACTACCATGACGATGAAATCGAATAAGGTATTGCACCCACTTCTTCCGGTTGTTCTGCTTACCGTGATGACGCTATTGTCGGCCTGCTCGAAGTCCGGCAGTACAAGCGCCGGTCTGCCAGCAGTGGCTAGGGATACTACGTTGGTCATCGGTATGCTTGGCGACGCCGATTACCTCAATCCGGTGATCGGCGCGTCGCTCACCGCCAGCGAAATCAGCGGCCTGATCTATCCAGGCCTGCTCCAGAGCGAGTTCGATACCAAAACCGGCCTGCTCAACTATCTCGCGCTCGACAAACGGCTGCGCCCCTCGTCCGGTATGGATGACAAATCACCAAAAGCCGCGCTCGCCAGAACGTGGTCCATGTCGCCCGACCACCGGACGCTTACCTACACGCTCCGGAGCGACGCCAAATGGGCCGACGGCCAGCCGATCAGTTCGCACGATTTCAAATTCACCTATGAACTCTACGGCAATCCGCTGATCGCCAGCCCTCGCCAGCAGTTTCTGGCCGAGCTTGTCGGAGCAGACAAGGGGCAGGTTGACTTCGACAAAGCGATTGAAACGCCGAACGATACCACGCTGGTGTTTCATTTCTACAAGCCGGTGCCAGAGCATCTGGCGCTGTTCCACACTTCGCTGACGCCGCTGCCGAAGCATCTCTGGAAAAACGTCAAGCCGGACGCGTTCCGTGAGTCAAAGCTCAACCAGCAGCCAGTGGGCGCGGGTCCGTATCGCCTTGCGGAGTGGTACAAGCAGCAGTCGCTCACGCTCTCCTCAAACACCTCCTGCAATCTGCCGAAGCCAGGCAACATCAAGCGCATCGTCTGGCGCATCGTGCCCGATTATACTGTCAGGCTTGCCCAGCTTCAGACGGGGAATGTCGATGTGGTCGAAAGCGTCAAGCCGGAGGATTTTGCCGCCGTGCAGAAAGCAAACCCGAATGTGGAACTCAAAACAGTTGGACTCCGAGTCTATGATTACGTCGGCTGGATGAACATGGATGGCAACTATTACAACAAAACTGGCAACATTCGTCCGCATCCGCTTTTTGGTGATCCGCGCGTGCGCCGCGCCTTGACCATGGCCATCGACCGCCAGTCGATCATCGACGGCTATCTCGGCAAGTACGGCGTGCTGGCCAAGACCGATATTTCTCCTTCGCTCAAATGGGCTTACGATGACTCGATCAAGCCCTGGTCCTACGATCCGGCCCAGGCCTCCAAGCTGCTGGCCGAGGCCGGATGGGTTCCTGGGCCGGACGGCATTTTGCAGAAAGATGGCCGTCGCTTCAGCTTCACGCTATACACCAACGCAGGTAATGCGCGGCGCAACTACGCTTGCGTCATCATCCAGCAGAACCTGAAGCAGATCGGCATCGATTGCAAAATTGAAATTCAAGAGTCGAACGTCTTTTTCCAGAACCTTCAGGAGCGCAAGCTCGATGCGTGGATGGCGGGCTGGGCGATCGGCCTTGAGATCGATCCGCTCGACGTCTGGGGTTCCGACCTGAAAAAGAGTCGCTTCAACTTCCCCGGCTACATCAATCCGCGCATCGACAAGCTTTGCGAACTTGCCAAGGAGAAGATGCGTACCGAGGACGCCCGGCCGTACTGGATCGAGTACCAGCGAATTCTGCACGAGGATCAACCGATCACCTTCCTGTACTGGATGTGGGAGACGCAGGGATTCAACAAGCGGATTCAGGGCGAGAAGCTCAATATCTCCGGCAGTTTCTACAATATTGACGACTGGACTCTGAAGCCGTCGGCATCCATCGCGCCTTGAGCTCATGCTGAAGTATATCCTGAAACGGCTGCTGATCGCCGTACCGCTGGTGTTCGGGGTGCTGACCCTGACCTTCTTCATCATCCGGCTCGCGCCGGGCGACCCCTCAGCGTTTTTCATCCAGCCGGGTATCAGTCCGCATGTGGCCGAGCAGCTCCGCCAGCAGTACGGGCTGAACGATCCGCTGCCGGTACAGTACGTCAAGTGGCTTGGCAACGTGCTGCATGGCGACTTCGGGCGCAGCTTCAGCCGCGCGCAGGAGCCGGTGTTTGACGTGATCGCGCAGGCGTTGCCGGTGACGATGACCATCGCCATTCTGACGCTGATCGCCAATTTTGTGTTTGGCATCATCATCGGCGTGATTTCAGCGGTCCGCCAGAACAGCATTCTCGACCGCTTCCTGACGGTCACGGCGCTCTTTTTCTACTCCATGCCGGAGTTCTGGCTTGCTTTGATGATGATTATCCTTTTCGCCCTGAAGTGGCCGCTCTTCCCGGTCTCCGGCCTGAACGAAGTGGGGGCTGAGAGTTACGGCACATTCGGGTTCATTGCCGACCGAATCTGGCATCTCGTGCTGCCGGTGACGGTGCTCAGCATCAACGGTGCGGCAGGCATCGCCCGCTACGTGCGAGGCAGTATGCTTGAAGTCATCCGGCAGGACTACATCCGCACAGCGCGGGCCAAGGGGCTTTCCGAGCGGGTGGTGATTGTCAAGCATGCGCTGCGCAATGCGCTGTTGCCGGTGGTAACGCTGATGGGCAGTTCGCTGCCGTTCATCTTCAGCGGTGCGCTGTTTATTGAGGTGATCTTCGCCTTTCCGGGCATGGGCCGCGTGACTGTTGAAGCGATTTTCGCCCGCGACTATCCGCTGATTATCGCCAACACGTTCGTTTCCGGCACAATGATTGTGCTGGGCAATCTGTTGGCCGACGTGCTCTATGCCGTGGTCGATCCGCGGATCAAACTGTGAACCAAAATGAATGAGTCTGAGTGAGGATTGAAGCGTTGAATACCGCTCCGGACGCAACAGAAGTCCGGTTCGAGGAGCAGATACGACCGCAGAGCATGAGCGATTTTGCCGGTCAGACAAAGCTGACCGACAATCTGAAGGTGTTCATTACCGCCGCTCGCAAACGCAGCGAAGCGCTCGACCACGTGCTGCTCTCTGGCCCGCCAGGGCTCGGCAAAACCACGCTTGCCCACATCATCGCCGCCGAGATGGGCGGGGGCATCAAAATCACCTCCGGCCCGCTGATCGATAAAGCGGGCAATCTTGCCGGGCTGTTGACCAGCCTCAAAAAGGGGGACATCCTTTTTATCGACGAAATCCACCGGCTCGCTCCGGCGGTCGAGGAGTACCTCTACTCAGCGATGGAGGATTACCGCATCGACATCCTGCTCGACAGCGGTCCAGCTTCGCGGGCGGTGCAGCTCAAGCTCGAACCTTTCACGCTGGTCGGGGCGACCACACGGGCCGGTCTGTTGACCTCGCCGCTCCGCGCCCGTTTTGGCATCAACAGCCGCCTCGACTACTACAATCCGGAGCTGCTGCAAAGCATCATTGTCCGCGCGGCGGGCATCCTGAATATTGGCGTTGACGAGGACGCGGCGATGGAGATCGCCCGCCGGTCACGCGGCACCCCGCGCATTGCCAATCGGCTCCTTCGCCGCGCGCGCGACTTCGCGCAGGTGGCGGACGACAGCTCGATTTCGCTTGCCGTAGCGCGGCGCACCCTTGAATCGCTCGAAATTGACGAAGGCGGGCTCGACGACATGGACAAGAAAATTCTCGAAGCGATCGTGCGCAAGTTCAACGGCGGTCCGGTCGGCGTGGCCTCTCTGGCCGTTTCGGTCGGCGAGGAGCAGGATACCATCGAGGAGGTTTATGAACCCTATCTTATCCAGGTCGGCTATCTTGCCCGAACCCCTCGCGGGCGGGTGGCGACGCGGCTGGCCATGCAGCGCTTTTCGTATCCGGGCATGTCGGATCAGGGGCCGTTGTTCGATTCGAGGCCGCATCATGAGGCCTGAATCACCGGACAAAGTCGGTCATGCAGGCCAGCGATTCTTCTTTTCGGCCTTGACCGCGGCATCACTGCTTGCTGGTTGCGTCGGCACAAAGCCTGTCCTGCCGGAGGAGTCCAATCATCGTCAGTCCGCTTCGCCAGCGCTCATGCAGGACTATGTGCAGGCGCTGCTGCTCGAAATGAAGGGCGACTACTGGGAAGCTATCAAGGGGCTCAGAAAGGTCATGACCGCTCTGCCCGATGAACCAGCCGTCCGCTTTTCAATCTCCCAGTCCTACCGTCACCTCGCCGTGCTTGACTCGGCCAGAGTGTACGGCCAGGCCGCCGTGAAGCTCGATCCTTCCAATCCCCACTATCTTCGCTATCTGGCCAGCCTTGAGGATGATGCGGGTGAGCATGGCCGCGCAGCCGAACTGTACGGTACGGCTTTCGAACTCGAACCGGACAAGCCGGAACTCCTCTATCTGCAAGGTCTTGAACTCATGTCAGCCAGCCAGCTTGAGCAGGCCATCGAGGCATTTGAAAAGGCGGTTCATGCCGACCCGTACAACGAAAAAGCGCTGTCGCAGATGTTGCATCTTCAGATCAGGCTCAAGCAGTATCCAGCGGCTGTTGAAACGTGCAAAAAATTGCTCGGAATCGAGAACAGCAATCTGAACATCAGGATGCTTCTGGGTGAGCTGTATGCGAAAAACGGGCAGGATTCGCTTGCGCTGGCAACCTTTCAGGAGGTGACACAGACCAATCCCGGTTACGTTTCGGGGTGGAGCGCTTTATTTGATTTCTACATCAATGCCGGACGTCCCGAAGAGTTCCATCGGGAGGTGCGGACTTTGTTCGATTCCGGGGCCGTGTCACCCAAAAAGATCGACAATCTTGTCCGTCTGTTTATCGTTCGTTCCGGAAAGCAGAAGCGCTATGAAGCGCCAACCCGTGAGCTGCTTGATGAGCTCATTGCGAGCCGTCCGCACGACAGTTCGCTCTTTGTGCTGAAGGGATTGTTTGAAATGATCCATGAGCGCGAGCACGATGGCCAGCGCTGTTTCGCCAGGGCGATCAAACTCGATTCCCGCAATGCCGAGGCTTGGGAATCGCTGATTACCTCCCAGAACACGGTGAACGAAAAACGGCAGGCTTGGCATCTGCTCCGGAAAGCCCGCAAGGCTCTTCCCGGCGAGCGTTTGCGCTGGAAGCTGCTTGAAGGCGCGCTCTTGCTGAACAGCGGCTCGCCAAAGCAGGCGGCGACCGTGCTTGAACAGGCTATTCGTCTTAACATGAAGGCGGGAGATATGCCACTGCTCTTACGGGCGCATATCAATCTCGCGCTGGCCTATGACGAGCTTGGCATGAAAAACCGTTCGAGGTTGGCCTACGCCACGGTGCTGAAGCTTGATGCTCACAATACGCTTGCCATGAACAATCTTGCGTATCTGCTGGCTGAAGAGGGCATCGAGCTTCAGCAGGCGTTGCTGCTGGCCACCAATGCCGTGCTGCTTGATCCGGATAACGGGATCTATCTCGATACGCTTGGCTGGGTGAACTTCAAACTTGGCAAGTTCGACCAGGCGAGGCTTTTGCTTGAAAAGGCTGTCGAGACCGGCATTGACGAAGCTGAAATCTACCGCCACCTCGGCGAGGTTTATCGCAAGCTCGGCAACGAACCGAAAGCGAGGGAGATGCTGGACAAGGCGGGTGCTCGGAGAAAACAAAAAGAAAAAAGCGGTCATTGACCGCTTTTTTCTTTGACTGGAACCGGCCTCCGGTTCAGCTTATTCTTCACCCTCGACCGAACGATTGGCGAGGTGTTCGTAGTGAGCCCAGCGGGCGTCCACTTCATGCTGAAGTGCCTTGAAGTACTGTTTGGCAAGATCCGGATGGGTCTTTTTCAGCATTCTGAAGCGGTTCTCCATGTTCAGGAACTGCTCGACCGGCATCTTCGGCTTTTTGGAATCAAGCTGAAGCGGGTTCAATCCCTCTTTCAGCCTGTCCGGATTGTAGCGGTACAGCAGCCAGTGGCCGGAATCGACCGCCGCTTTCTGGTGCTCCATACCCGATGAGAGGTCGAAACCGTGCGCGATGCAGTGCGAATAGGCGATGATCACCGATGGGCCGTTGAAGGCCTCTGCTTCGCGGAACGCCTTCAGGGTCTGCTCGTCACGAGCGCCGAGCGCAACACTGGCCACATAGGCGTTGCCGTAGCTCATCGAGATCAGGCCAAGGTCTTTCTTGGTTGCCACGCGGCCCGCAGTAGCGAATTTCGCAACAGCTGCTTTTGGCGTTGCCTTGGAGGCCTGACCGCCAGTGTTGGAGTACACCTCGGTGTCGAGCACCAGCATGTTGACGTTCTTGCCCGACGCAGTGACGTGGTCCAGGCCGCCGTAGCCGATGTCGTAAGCCCAGCCGTCGCCACCAACCGCCCACACACTCTTCTTGACCAGCATGTCAGCCACGGCAAGCAGGTTTTTGGCATCGTCGGATTTCATCTGCTGGAGCTTCTCTTTCAGCACCGCTACGCGGCCACGCTGTTCGAAAATCTCCGGCTCGCTCTGCTGCGTAGCTTCGAGGATTTCCGTCGCAAGCTTTTCACCGATTTCGGTGGCCATCATTTTGACCATCTCGCGAGCATATTCCTGCTGCTTGTTAATCGCAATACGGAAGCCGAGCGTAAACTCCGCTGCGTCTTCGAAGAGCGAGTTTGACCACGTTGGGCCGAGCCCCTGCGGATTGGCCGCATACGGTGTGGTTGGCAAGTTGCCGCCATAGATTGACGAGCAGCCGGTGGCGTTGCCAATGACGAGGCGGTCGCCGAAGAGCTGTGTCATCAGCTTGACGTACGGGGTTTCACCGCAGCCCGAGCAGGCGCCCGAAAACTCGAAGAGGGGCTGTTGAAGCTGCTGTTCCTTAATGAGGCGCTGGTTGATCTTGTTGCGGTCGAACTCCGGGAGATCAATAAAGAAACTCCAGCAGGCAGATTCTGTTTGGCGCAGCGGTGCCTGGTCGTGCATGTTGAGCGCCTTGCGGCCTTCAACGTGCTTGTCTCTTGCAGGGCAGCTGTTGACGCAGAGCTGACAGCCGGTGCAATCTTCCGGAGCAACCTGAACCGTATAGCGCATGCCCTCCCAGTTCTTTGCTTTGGCTTCGAGACTCTTGAAGGTCGCCGGAGCGTTTTCGAGGTGCTCCGGCTCATAGACCTTGATGCGAATGGCGGCGTGCGGGCAGACCATCGAGCACTTGCCGCACTCGATGCACAGCTCCGGTTCCCAGACCGGAATCTCCTGCGCGAGGTTGCGCTTTTCGAACTTCGAGGTGCCAACCGGATAGGTGCCGTCTGCCGGAAGGTCGCTGACCGGGATAGAGTCGCCCTCGCCAGCGATGATTTTGGACAGCACGTTGCAGACAAACTCCGGAGCGTCGCCCACGATCGGAGGGCGCATCTCTTTCTGGCTGCTTGCCGTACCGCCAATCTTCACTTCGTGCAAGTTGGCAAGAGTGTTATCCACGGCCTTGATGTTCTGCTGAACGACTTCGTCGCCCTTCTTGCCGTAGGTCTCGCGGATCGAATCCTTGATCTTGGCAATCGCCTCTTCGCCTGACAGCACGCCGGAGATGGCGAAGAAGCAGGCCTGCATGATGGTGTTGATGCGCTGGCCCATGCCGCTTTCGTGCGCGACCTTGTAGGCATCGATGGTGTAGAGCTTCGCCTGTTTGTCGATCAGGTGCTGCTGTACCGGGCGCGGCAGCTTGTCCCACACTTCATCAGCTGAGTAGTGCGAGTTGATGAGCAGCGTGCCTCCCTGCTTGAGGTTCTTGGCCAGGTCGATCATTTCAAGGAAAACCCAGTGGTGGCAGCCGACGAACTGCGCCTCGCTGATGAGGTAGGTCGAGCGGATCGGCTCCGGTCCGAACCTCAGGTGCGAAGTGGTGATTGAACCGGATTTCTTCGAGTCGTACACGAAGAAGCCCTGTGCATAGTTGTCGGTGTTCTCGCCGATGATCTTGATCGAGTTCTTGTTCGCGCCGACCGTGCCATCCGAACCGAGGCCGTAGAAGAGCGCGCGAAAAACCGAATCGGGCTCGATTGAGAAAGTCTCGTCGTAGCTGATGCTGGTTTCGGTCACGTCGTCGTCGATACCGACGGTGAAGTGGTTGGTCGGAGCATCGGCGTTCATGTTGTCGAAAATACCCTTGACCATCGCCGGGGTGAACTCTTTCGAGGACAGACCGTAGCGGCCGCCGAGAATCTTCGGCATGGCGGCGATCTGGCCGTTCTGGAACGACTCGGCGTAAGCGTTCATCACGTCGAGGTAGAGCGGTTCGCCAGCGCTGCCCGGCTCCTTGACGCGGTCGAGCACCGAGATCGACTTGACGCTCGAAGGGAGCGAGGCGATGAAGGTCTTGACGTCAAACGGCCTGAATAGGCGCACCTTCATGAGGCCGACCTTTTCACCCTGCTTGTTCAGGTACTCGACGGTCTCAAGCGCTGTTTCGGCACCCGAGCCCATCATGATGACGACGCGGTCGGCATCTTCAGGCCCGTAGTACTGGTAGAGCTTGTAACTGCGACCAGTCATTTCGGCGAACCGATCCATCGCCTTCTGGGTGATCGAAGGGCAGGCATTATAATACTGGTTGACGCTCTCGCGTGCCTGGAAGTAGACGTCCGGGTTCTGCGAGGTGCCGCGGATGATCGGTTTGTCCGGCGACATGCGGCGCATCCGGTGCGCGATCACCAGGTCGTTGTTGATCATCGAGCGAATCTCTTCATCCGAAAGCACTTCGATCTTGGAAATTTCGTGCGAGGTGCGGAAGCCGTCGAAGAAGTGCATGAACGGCACTCTCGATTCAAGCGTGGCAGCCTGCGAAATCAGCCCCATGTCCATCACCTCCTGCACTGAGCAGGACGCGAGCAGAGCGAAACCGGTGCTGCGCACTGACATGACGTCACCGTGGTCGCAGAAGATCGACAGCGCCTGCGCGGCAAGCGAACGGGCCGCCACATGAATCACGCAGGGGGTCAGTTCACCGGCGATTTTATACATGTTCGGGATCATCAGGAGCAACCCCTGGGATGCTGTGAAGGTGGTTGTCAGCGCACCGGTCTGCAGTGAGCCATGAACGGATGCGGCCGCACCGGCTTCGCTCTGCATCTCATTGACGAGCGGTATGGTACCCCAAATGTTTTTTACATCGACCGAGGCCCAGGCGTCGGAGTATTCTCCCATCGGTGAGGCCGGAGTGATCGGGTATATAGAAATAACTTCGTTCGTGCGATAGGCGACATGAGCAAGAGCCTCATTCCCCTCCATTGTCTTGAATGTCCGGGTCATACGATCAGAACTGGATTATGATTGTTGGGACTGTGCGTGTTGGGACTGTGCGATCCTCGATGGGTACTAACTACGAAAGAACGGGAAACGTTGCGTTCGCAAGTGAGAAAAAGCTTCGAGTTTGCTTTTTAATATAGGGAAAAAAACTAATATACCTCACTCGTTAACACTGTCATAGCATTCGCTCGCTGATACGCAAGTTTTGCATCTGACGGGCAGCTGGGGGAACCCCCGGCAAATCAAACACATCTGATTTTTTGGACAGAAAAAAGCACGCCGAACATTCGGCATTGGAGCCTCGCGAACAGGTCGTCTATGGACGTAACGCCGTTATCGAATTGTTGCAGTCGAAACCCGAGAGCGTCGAGAAAATCTACCTCCAGTTCAACACCAGCCACCCAAAGCTCAAAGAGATCGTCATCACCGCACGCCGCCTTAAGATTCCCTGTGGCAAGGCGCGCATGGAGAAGCTCACGCTCATTTCCGGCACGGCCAAGAACCAGGGGGTCTGCGCGCTTCTGAGCAGCGTAACCTTCCATACGCTTGACGAAGTGCTCGAACGGCCACGCAACACTTCCCCGCTGCTGGTGATTTTGCAAGGTCTTGAAGATCCGCACAACGTCGGCGCGATCATTCGCACTGCCGAAGCCGTGGCCGCCGATGCGGTGATTATGATCGAGGGCAAGGGCGCGCCCATCAACGCCACGGTGCACAAGGCATCGGCAGGCGCGCTGTCGCACATGCGGGTCTGCAAGGTCAGAAGCCTGGTCAAGACGCTGGAGCTGTTGCGCGAGCGCGGATTCAGCGTCGTGGCTGCCGACATGGAGGCCGAGCACAACCACACCGACATTGACTGGACGCGCCCAACGGTGCTCGTCATGGGCGCGGAGGGCAGCGGTCTCGGCTCCGAAACCCGCAAGCGCTGCGACCAGATCGTGCGCATCCCGATGGCTGGCTGCGTCGAGTCGCTCAACGTCAGCGTGGCCGCGGGTGTGATGCTGTTCGAGGCGATGCGGCAACGGTTAGGTTAAAAGAGCGGTCTGATCCGACTGATCAGCTCGATCTTTCCGTGATTCTGAAAAAATGTTACCTTGAAGTTCATTTTTCGTACTCACTTGCATAGCAACCTAAATTGCGTTCTGCCATGAACATCCCAGACAATCTCCGCTATACCAAAGACCACGAATGGCTCCAGCTTCTCGATGACGGCGTGACCGCTCTGGTCGGCATTACCGATTTCGCGCAGTCCGAACTTGGCGACATCGTGTTCGTTGAAACCAAACCGGTCGGCACCAAGGTCGGGGCACACGATGTGTTTGGAACCGTTGAGGCGGTCAAAACCGTGGCCGATCTGTTCGCTCCTGTGGCGGGCGAGGTGATTGAGGTCAACAGCGGGCTCGATGATGCGGCGGTCGTCAACTCCGATCCCTACAACAAGGGTTGGATCGTCAAGCTGAAGCTCAATGACGCCAAGGCGGTCGAGTCGCTGCTTTCGCCAGCCGATTACAGTGCCCTGATCGGCGAATAAGGCCTTTCCGACAAGGTTTTTCAACAGAATTATCACTACGCTGCCATGCCTTTTATTGTCAATTCCGATGCCGAGCGGGTCGAGATGCTCCGGGAGATGGGCGTTGAGAACTTCGAGGAGCTGATCGCAGATATTCCCGAAGAGATTCGTCTCAAAAAAACGCTCGATCTATTTCCTGCCTTGGGCGAGCCTGAAGTCAAGCGCTTGCTTGAACAGATGGCTTCGAGCAACGCCGCCACTTGTGACCACGTGAGCTTCCTCGGCGCGGGTGCTTACGACCACTTCATTCCCGCTGCCGTTAAGACCATCGCTTCACGAAGCGAATTCTACACGGCTTACACGCCGTACCAGGCTGAGGTATCGCAGGGTACCCTGCAGGCGATTTACGAATACCAGAGCGTGATGTGCCGTCTGTACGGCATGGACGTGGCCAACGCCTCGATGTACGACGGAGCGAGCGCGCTTGCCGAAGCGGCGCTGATCGCCCTGAACGTCACCGGGCGCAACGGCGTCGTGGTGGCCGGCAAGTTGCACCCCTATACCAGCCAGGTGCTGGAGACCTATCTTGAAGCTGCAGGCGAGCGGCTCATCGTGCAGAACAGCATCGAGGAGGGCATCGGCAGCGTCGCGGCGCTTGAGGCGCTGGTTTCGGATGAAACCGCCGCGGTGATCGTGCAGCAGCCGAATTTCTACGGCTGCCTCGAAGAGGTCGAAGCGATCGGTGAAATTGCCCACAAGCACGGCGCCCTGTTCATCGTCTCCGCCGATCCGGTCTCCCTCGGCGTGCTTGAAGCGCCGGGCAACTACGGCGCGGACATCGCTGTTGGCGAGGGACAGTCGGTCGGTAACGCCCAGAGCTTCGGTGGGCCGTACCTCGGCATCCTCACCGTCAAGCAGGCGCATGTGCGCAAGATTCCAGGCCGCTTGGTCGGCATGACCAAAGACAAGGATGGCAATAACGGTTTCATCCTCACGCTCCAGACCCGCGAGCAGCACATCCGCCGCGAAAAGGCGACCTCCAACATCTGCTCGAACCAGTCGCTCTGCGCGTTGCAGGCGGTAGTACACCTGTCGCTGCTCGGCAAGGAGGGCATCAGGGATGTCGCCAACCGTTCGATGCAGAAGGCGCACTACCTGGCCGACCGCATCATTGAGCTTCCCGGCTACTCGCTGAAGTTCAGCGCGCCGTTTTTCCGCGAATTCGTGGTCGAAACGCCCGTTCCGACGGCGACGATTATCGAAAAGATGCTGGGAAAAAAAGTGTTTGCCGGTGTCGATCTTTCAGCATGGGGCGAAAATGGCCTGCTCATCGCCGTCACCGAACAGCGCACGAAGGAGGAACTCGACAGCTTCGTCAGCGAACTCGCTTCGCTTGGCTGAACAGCCTCGCGTATCGCATAAAAAAAGCCGCCTCTTTGGGCGGCTTTTTTTATGAAGATCCGTCGGATCGGTCAGATCAGTCAACTCTGGACAATCTCTTTAAATCAGCTCCAGCTTTTGCAACTCTTCTCGCAACATCGCCTTATCGGCTTCAGCCATCGGCACCAGCGGCAGGCGGTAAACCTCCTCGACCATACCCATCAGCGACATTGCATATTTGACCGGCACGGGGTTGCTGTCGATAAAGTTCAGGCGAAACAGCTTGCGGTATTTGCTGTTGATCGCGCGGGCCTCGTCGAGGTTGCCCGCTTTCATCGCGTCGATGAGTCCCTTTACCGCTTTCGGTACCTGGTTGGCCGCCACTGAAATAACGCCGTCCCCACCGAGTGCCATGAATGGCAGCATCAGCCCGTCTTCGCCAGTCATCACCGAGAAGCGCTCCGGACGCTCATCGATAAGCGTCATGATCTGCTCGATGTTGGTCGATGCTTCCTTGACGGCAAGGATGTTCCCAAAGTCGCGCGCCAGGCGTAAAATCGTTTCGGCGCTGACGTTGCTTGCCGTTCGGCCGGGCACGTTGTAGATGATGATCGGTACCGAAACCGCTTCGGCGATATGGCGGAAGTGCTGGTAAAAGCCCTCCTGCGACGGCTTGTTGTAGTAGGGGGCAACCGAGAGAATGGCCTGCGCGCCGGCCTGTTCGGCGCTGCGCGACAGCTCGACGGCATGGGCCGTCGCGTTGGTACCCGCTCCGGCGGCGACCAGCATGGAGTCACCGGCTTCATCGCGCACCGTGCGGATGATTTCAGACTGTTCGGCGACCGACAGGGTTGGGGACTCGCCGGTTGTGCCGCAGGGAAGAATGATGTCGGTGCCAGCCTCGCGATGGAACTGCACCAGCCGCCGCAGCGCTTCGTAATCGACCGAACCGTCCTCTGTGAACGGGGTGACAAGGGCTACAGTTGAACCTGAAATAAGGCGATTGGACATAAAAACTGCTGAATTCGAATTCTGTTGGTTTGAGGCTGAGCATCATGCAGATGGCGTCAAATCAGACGATCATGACGGTTTCAGCCCTCGTGTTGTTATGAATGTAGCCAATGAGTTCCATTTATAAAAAACCGTAAATTACTTGACAGAGCGGATTCAAAAGAATCCCGCCGCCGGACTTGTTTAAACAGGAGCGCGAATTATGGCCGATCTGAAATCGATTTACAAAAAGCTTTCTTCAAAGCCGCTTCAGGGCGAAGAGTTTGACCGGTGGTATGTTGATACGGCGGTTGGCCGGGGTCACGATCCTGTTGAGATTATTGCCAACCTGAAAAACCCTGCCAACTCCGCATCTGCTCCTGAATCGTGAAGAAGCGTGTTCGCGTTGCGGCATGGGTGCTGGTGGGTGTCCAGATGGTGCACTCGGTCGAGGAGTAGCTGACGGGGTTCGACCGGTGATT
>CBEUNJ010000016.1:0-21530 GCA_965544465.1 uncultured Chlorobaculum sp. | reverse complement strand
TGCTTGCGAATCGTACTATTAATGTACAATAAATTTGAGCGCCACTCCCGATGTTTCCCCGTCACTCCCGCCGCCGCATATCTCGCGAGAATAACGCATGGGCGCTCTTGCCATTACCGGCAAAATCGCTTTCTTTTCAGTTGGAGTCTTTTTTTATCGCACCAGAACAATCTGTCATGCAGAACGACCTGCAACTTTTGAAAGAGCTTTGCCGCAAGCACAGCATTCCCGCTAACGATAACGCCCTGAACCTGCTGGTGCGCTACACATCGCTGCTTGAGGAGTGGAACCGCAAAGTGAACCTCATCAGCCGCAAGGAGGATGCGCCGGTCATCGTCAAGCATGTGTTCCACTCGCTGCTCATCGGCCGCATTCACGACTTCAAGCCGGGCGAAAAGGTACTCGACCTTGGAACCGGCGGCGGCTTACCCGGCATTCCGCTGGCCATTCTTTTTCCCGAAACTTCATTCCTGCTAGTCGATTCAACCGGCAAAAAGATCGCGGCCTGCAAGGCGATGATCAAGGAGCTGGGCCTCAAGAATGTGATGGCCATCCATTCGAGAGTCGAGGAGCTGAAGGGGGTGATGTTCAATACGGTGCTGAGCCGTCAGGTTGCGCCGCTTGAGGAGCTGTGCGCGTATTCGGCAAGGATGCTCAAGCGCGATGGCGTGCTGATTTGCCTGAAGGGGGGCGCGCTTGACGAGGAGATCGGAGCTGCTGTTCAGGCGCGTGAGAAGCATTGTGGCTTTCCGGCCTCGGTTGACCTGTTACCGATCGACAAGATTGATCCGCTCTTCTCCGAAAAGCAGATAGTCATCGCCCGCTGGTGATTCCTGAGAATCTTGCGAACGATGACTATCGTGATTTGTCGCTGTGTGGCGTAGCGAGTCAGGCCGTTACTCTGCCGATTCGCTGCCCTCTTTTTCAGTTTCAGCTTTTTTCGAACCTTTGACGCGCTTTGCACGATCCTGCTTGGCTGCCGTCGGTGCCGCTGCCGGAGCCTCGGCAAAGTCTACCAGCTCGATAACCGCCATCTTGGCTGCGTCGCCAAAGCGGGGGGCGAGCTTGATGATACGGGTGTAACCGCCGTTGCGGTCTCCGACGCGGCCTACGATTTCCTCGAACAGCTCCTGGACAGCTTCCTTGCTGCGCAGAGCGCTGAAGATTTCGCGCTGTGCATGGTGCGTGCCCTTGCGTGCTTTGGTAATGATTTTCTCGACAACCTTGCGGGTCTCCTTGGCTTTCGCTTCGGTGGTTTCGATACGCTTGTGGATCAGCAACTGCGTCGAAAGATTCGACAGGGTAGCTTTTCTATGGGCGGTCGTTCTCCCGAGTTTCCTTGCTGGCTTTACTTTACGCATTTCTTGTTTCCGCTCTCATTGATTTCAATTGTATTTGGCCCCTCTTCACCCTTTCATCTGGTAGCGGGTGATATCCATCCCGAACTGAAGCCCCTCTTTGTCGAGAGCCTCTTTCAGCTCTGTCAACGACTTCTTGCCGAAGTTCTTGTAGTTCAACAGCTCGTCTTCCCTTCTGGAAACCAGATCGGCGAGTGTGTCGATTTCAGCAAGCCTCAGGCAGTTGTGCGAACGCACCGAAAGGTCGAGATCCTCGATCTTGGTCTGGAGCTTCTTGCGCATCTCTTCAAACTCTTCGTCGAGCTGCTTGTACTCCTCTTCGGCGTACTCCTCTTCGGCCGGCGAGAAGTTGGCGAAGAAGGTGACGTGATCGTTGATGATCCGTCCCGCGAGGCTGATGGCGTCATCCGGGGTGATCGACCCATCGGTCTCAACATCGAGAATCATCTTCTCGTAATCGGTCTTCTGCCCCACGCGGGTATTCTCGACAGTCAACTGAACATTGCGGATCGGAGTGTAGATCGAGTCGAGGGCGATGAAACCGATCGGCATTCCGTCAGCGCGATTCTCCTCAGCAGGGACGTAGCCACGTCCGCGACCGATATAAATATCGATAGTCACGGTGGCTTCGGAGTTGATCGTCGCGATATGCATATCCTTGTTGAGCACCTCGAATTCACCTTCCTGGGCGACGATGTCGCCGGCAAGGAACTCTTTCGGGCCGGCAAGGGTCAGGGTTGTTTTGCAACTACGCTTGCCGTTCGACCTGAAGCGCACTTTTTTCAGATTGAGTACAATCTCGGGCACGTCTTCGCGAACACCATCGATCATTGAAAACTCGTGAAACACACCATCGATCTTGATCCCGGTGATAGCCGTTCCAGGAAGAGAGGCAAGCAGAACCCTTCTCATGGCATTGCCCAGCGTTACTCCGTATCCCCTTTCCAGCGGCTGGGCTATGAAGCGCCCGAAGCTGCCGGTGTGGGTCGATTCGTCCACATCAATCTTGGCAGGCATCTGCATCTGATATATCATAGTCTTGCTTCCTTAGGAATTCAAAAAGATCACTTGGAGTACAACTCGACGACAAGCTGTTCGTTGAACGGTTCCTGTACGGCTTCACGCTCAGGAATAGCAAGGAACACCGCTTTGCGGTTTGCCTTGTCAACCTGGACCCACTCGGGGATTCTTGACTCAGCAGCTTTGTTAAGCGAATCGGCCACGGCATCGAGGTTACGGCTCTTCTGGCGGAACTCGATCTGATCGCCGGCAGAAACAAGGTAAGAAGGAATATTGACCTTCTTGCCGTTGACCAGCATGTGACCGTGCGTAACGAGCTGGCGAGCACCTGCGCGTGAGGGCGAAAATCCGCAGCGATAGACCACGTTGTCGAGCCTGCGCTCGAGCATCTTTACCAGGTTGTCACCGGTAACGCCGCGCTGGGCTACAGCCTTCTTGTAGTAAATACGGAACTGCTTTTCGAGAACGCCGTAGAGATATTTCATCTTCTGCTTTTCCCGAAGCTGAAGAGCATATTCCGAAACCTTACCCCTGCGGCGGGACTGGCCGTGCTCACCCGGCGCGTACGGGCGTCTTTCGAGATATTTTTCAGCCTTGGGAGAAAGAGCTATTCCCAACCTGCGAGAAACCTTGGTAATTGACCCTCTGAATCGTGCCATAGCAATTGCTTCATTGAAAATTCTTAATAATAACCATCAGACCCTTCTGCGCTTGGGAGGCCTGCAACCGTTATGCGGAAGCGGCGTAATATCGCGGATGGAGCGCACCTCCAGACCGACACCCTGAAGTGCCCTGATGGCAGCATCACGTCCGGCGCCGGGGCCTTTGATCAGCACGTCAACATGACGCATACCAAGATCGTAGGCCTCTTTGGCTGCCGCCTCGGATGTAACCTGCGATGCGTACGGGGTATTCTTCTTGGAGCCCCTGAAGCCATTCTTGCCTGCGCTGGACCATGAAACCGTATTACCGAGCGTGTCGGTGATGGTTATCATGACGTTATTGAACGATGCCTTGATATGGACGGTACCTTCCGGGGTAACCTTGACTTTCTTTTTTTTCCTGCTCGCTGTTGCCATGAGTCTGTCGGTATTTTATCTCTCTTGTTGCTTGATTGCGCCAATCATTACTTCTTGCCGGCCTTTTTCTTGCCTGCAACCGTCTTGCGCTTGCCCTTCCTGGTTCTCGCATTGGTGCGAGTACGCTGACCGCGAGCCGGCAGAGAACGCCTGTGACGCAGGCCACGATAGCATCCGATATCCATGAGGCGCTTGATGGAAAGCTGCTGTTCAGCACGCGCCTCGCCCTCGACGGTGTATTCGTTGCCGATCACTTCCCTGATGGCGTGAGCTTCTTCATCGTTCAGCTCTGAAACTTTCTTGTCAGGAGCGACACCGGCTTTTGCGAGTATGTTTTTGGCGGATGTGTTCCCGATGCCATACACATAGGTCAACGCGATGACCGCGTGCTTGTTCAATGGCAAATTAACCCCAGCTAACCTCATATGTTTTTCTCAAATCTGTTGATTGTTCCTGAAGATCACCCTTGGCGCTGCTTGTGGCTTGGATTCACCTTGCAGATCACATATCGTTTTCCTTTGCGCTTGATAATCCTGCAGTGTTCGCAACGTTTTTTGATAGACGAATAAACTTTCATGGTAAACCCCACATGGTATAATTGTATGGTCTGTCCAAAATATGAAAAGGCATGTAATGTAATCAAAACACACCAAATAATCAACCAGATGAAGGTCAAATATTTCTTTTTTTACTTATAACGGTAGGTAATTCTACCTTTGCTCAGGTCATAAGGTGAAATCTGAACCTTCACCTTGTCGCCGGGAAGGATACGGATATAGTACATCCTGATCTTGCCCGATACGTGCGCAAGCACTTCAAGACCGTTTTCAAGCTTGACCCTGAACTGCGCGTTCGGAAGCGCTTCCAGAATTTCGCCTTCTACTTCTATTGATTCTTCCTTGGCCACGTTCTCTCCGCTTTTTACTTCTGTTCGTTGTAATACTACTTGCTCTTTGCTGACGGCTTAGCGGGTCAGAATTTCCGCCGGACCCTCACCAATAGCGATGGTATGCTCGAAATGGGCCGATGGCATTCCATCTTCGGTAACGGCAACCCATGCACCACGCTTGCTGACCGCACGGCGGGAGCGCCCAAGAGCGATCATCGGCTCGATGGCCAACGTCATGCCCTTACGCAATTTCACGCCGGTATGCGGCCGTCCGTAGTTCGGCACGGCAGGGTCTTCATGCAGTTCGCTGCCGACGCCGTGACCGACCATGTTCTCGATCACGCTGTAGCCGAATGAGCGAGCGTGCTGTTCGACGGCTGAGGAAATGTCGTGCAAGCGATTGCCAGCGACGGCCTGCTCGATACCCTTGTACAGACACTCTCGCGTCACGTCAACAAGCTGCTGAACCTCGGGCTCGATTTCGCCAACCACAAAGGTTCGGGCAGAATCACCGTGGTAGCCGCTTTTGTAGGCTCCGCAATCGACCGACACAATCTGGCCTTCGCGAATCACCCGCTTCTTGCTCGGCACGCCATGCACCACCTCTTCGTTGATCGAAACACAGAGTGTCGCCGGATAGGGCGTCACGTTGGGCTCGCCTTTCGGTGCGTAGTTCAGAAAGCTGGGCACAGCCTGGTGATCGCGAATGAACTGCTCGGCAAGCTCGTCGAGCCGCTTGGTGGTCATGCCTGGAGCAATCTCTCGCTCGAGCATATCGAGCACGCGACCGACAATATTGCCAGCCTCACGCATCAGTTTAATTTCTCGCTCGCTCTTAATTGTAATCATCGGCGCCCCCTTGCTTTAGCGTTTTTCATAAAACCGTCATAGTGGCGCATCATCAGATGGCTCTCGACCTGCTGAAGCGTGTCGAGTCCGACACTGACGATAATGAGCAGGCTGGTGCCGCCGAAGAACTGCGCGAAGCCGGGCGTTACGTTCCCGAACTTGATCAGGAATGTTGGCAGCACAGCAATCACGGCCAAGGCGATGGCGCCGGGCAGCGTGATTCGGGTAAGGATATTATCGATGAACTCCTCGGTGCTCTTGCCGGGACGAACGCCAGGGATGAACCCCCCCTGACGGCGCATCGTGTCGGCAACCTCCTTCGGATTGAAAGCGATCGCCGTGTAGAAATAGGTGAAGAACACGATCATGAGGCCGAAGATAATGGCGTACCACCACGAGTCATAGGCAAACGCCGATGCGATGTTCTGCATCACATCACTTTCAGGGAAGAACGAAAGAAACGTGCTCGGCAGAAACATGATCGACTGCGCGAAGATGATCGGCATGACGCCGGCAGTATTGACCTTCATCGGAATGTACTGCGTGCCGCCGCCGTAAACCTTGCGGCCCACGACGCGCTTGGCGTGCTGTACAGGAATCCGCCGGGTCGCCACGGTCAAGAGCACCACAATGGCAACGATCAGCGCCATGAGGCCCATGATGACGATCTCGACGATCCAGTTCTTGCTGCCGAACGAAACCGACTGAAGTTCAGCCACAAGTGACTGTGGGAATCTGGCAAGAATACCGATCATGATGATCAGTGAAATACCGTTACCAATGCCACGCTCGGTAATCAGCTCACCAAGCCACATCACGAAGACCGTGCTGGCGGTCAGAATAATGATGGCCGTTATGGTGAAAAAGAAGCCTGGATCGGGCACGACAACCTTGCCGAACGACGATGGGCTCGACAGATTAACGCTGACGCCCCATGCCTGGAGAAAGGCCAAGATTAAGGTGCCATAGCGGGTGTACTGATTGATTTTCTGCCGCCCCTCTTCGCCCTCTTGCTGCAACTTCTGCACATACGGCGTCACAGCGCCCAGAAGCTGGATGATAATCGACGCCGAAATGTACGGCATGATACCAAGCGAAAAGATCGAGGCGCGTGCAAACGCGCCTCCGACAAACAAGTCAAACAGACCGAAAAGATCATTGGAGTGTGAGGAGGTAGCACTCGCAATTGCCGCAGCATCAACGCCGGGGATGGTGATGTGCGAACCCAACCTGTACACAAACAGAAGCAGGAGGGTATAAAGGATCCGCTGCCTTAACTCAGGGATTTTATTAATATTCCGAATGCTCTCATTAAGCTTCATGGCAGCTCATTCCGTGGTTCACGACTTGTCCGACTTCTTCTTTTTCTTCAACACAGGGGCTTTGGGAGTCAACAGCGCCTCTTCAAACGGCAAGCCATTGACCTTGGCGGCCTCTTCGAGCGTACGGTATGCGGTGACGATCTTGCCGCCAGCCTTTTCAATCTTTTCGGCAGCGCTCTTGCTGAAGAAATGAGCCGTGATGGTTACCGCGGACTCAAGCGCACCGTTGCCAAGAATCTTGAAGTAGTCCTGATTGCTGGCGTTGCAGAGATGCTTGAGATCAAGCACGCTGATCTCCTCGCCAACAAGCCCCTTCTCGATCCACATCTGAATCTGGGCGAGATTGACGCAAGCAACCGCCTTCTTGTTGGGAGCTGTAAAACCGAATTTCGGAAGCCTTCTGTACATAGGCATCTGTCCGCCTTCAAAGACCGGACGTGTATAACCGCTCCTCGACTGCTGACCCTTGTTACCCTTGCCGGCAGTGGTGCCGTTGCCTGAACCAGGGCCGCGACCGACCCTTTTTCTTCCCTTGACTGCACCTTTAGCAGGGCGGAGTGAACTTAAATCCATTGTGTGAATTCCCGACTTTCTTTAGTGATTCTTCTTAAAGCTCTTCAACCTTGACAAGGTGCTGGACGACGCGAATCTGCCCTCTTGAGCAGGCGTTGTCCTTGATCTGAACCTTGTAGTTCGGCCTTCCGAGGCCGAGAGCCTTGATCGTTGCCTTCTGCTTCTTGGTGCCGCCAATCACGCTGCGCACCTGGGTAACCTGTAACATTTTATCGCTCATGCTCGCAACTCCTTTTTAGCTTTCATATACCTCTTGCAGGGTCTTCGAGCGGCGCTCGGCCACATCGTTGGCATCGGAGATGCTCTGAAGACCACTGATGGCTGCCTTGACCACGTTGTGCGGATTAGAGGAGCCGAGAGACTTTGTCAGGATATCATGGATACCGGCCATTTCAAGCACGGCCCTGACGGCACCGCCAGCGATCAGTCCTGTACCAGGAGTCGCAGGCTTCATCAGCACTTTGGCCGATCCGTATTTGGCGACGATCGGGTGCGGAATGGTACCCTTCACAATCGGCACTTTGATAACGTTTTTTTTGCCATCTTCGACGCCCTTGGCGATAGCGGCCTGAACTTCGTTTGCTTTTCCGAGCCCGTATCCAACATGGCCTTCCTTGTCACCGACAACGACAATAGCGTTGAAACCGAAGCGCTTGCCGCCCTTGACCACCTTTGCGGTTCTGTTGATGTGCACCAGCTTCTCTTTCAGATTCAACTCACCGGGTTTGATATTCCTGGCAGATTTTTTCGACATGTACGTTCTCTTTGAAAAGTTTTAAAAGATCAGGCCAGCTTCACGAACACCGTCGGCCAAGGCCTTGATGCGGCCGTGATAGCGGAATCCGTTCCTGTCGAAAACGACATTGGAAATGCCCTGGGCAAGCGCCTTCTCGGCAAGCTGCTTGCCAACCGCAGCGCTTTTCTCGGATTTGGAACCCGTCATTCCGGCATTGTCTTTGGACATGGTCGATACCGCCATAAGTGTCTTGCCGCTCTCATCGTCGATCAATTGCGCATAGATCTGCGAAAGACTCCTGTACACGCACAGCCTGGGTCTTGTTCCGGTGCCATGCACTGTCGCCCTGCTTCTTGCCTTGATTTTCTGCCTGCGGGCAGTTTTATCGATTTGGCTCATTATCTCTAACAGTATAAATGGTTATTACCTGACTTTTTGCGATCCTCGGCCAAGCGGCGCAGCTTACTTGCCGGCAGCCTTGCCTTCCTTGCGGCGAATGACCTCACCTGCGTACTTGATGCCCTTGCCGCGATACGGTTCAGGCTTCCTGAAGGAGCGGATCTTGGAGGCGATCTGTCCAACCAAAGCCTTGTCGATACCACTGACAAGAATAACGGTCGGTTCGGGCACCTCGATTGTGATTTCGGAAGGAGCCTGAAAATAGATCATGTGCGAGAACCCGACGGTCAGCGCAAGCAGGTCGCCCTTGAGTTCGGCGCGATAACCGACGCCCGACATTTCGAGCCTGCGGGTAAACCCTTTGGTCACGCCCTCGACCATGTTGCTGACCAGCATCCGATACAAGCCGTGCATGGCGCGCGAGCGCTTGCTGTCGTCCATCCTCGTCACGGTCACGACATCATCGTCAACCGTCACGGTAACCTCATCGACCAGAGCCTGCGAAAGCGAACCTTTCGGACCGGTTACGTTGATCATCTTGTCCTTGAGTTCGACCTTAGCCTGATCAGCAAGCTTGATCGGCATTTTTCCTATTCTTGACATGGTAAACTGATGCTCTTTGGCTTAGAAAATTAATAAATACGGAACAGCACCTCGCCACCGACGTTCTGCTCGCGTGCTTCCTTATCGGTCAGGATACCTTTTGAGGTCGAAAGAATAAACAGGCCAAGACCGCCAAGGTATCGTTTGATATCCTTGCCCTGATAGACCCTGCGGCCAGGCGAACTCACTCTCGAAATCTCCTTGATGGCGTGACGTCCGTCTACCGTGTACTTCAGCTCAACGCGGATGAACGGAAACTTACCCTCTTCGGCTTTGATCACCGTATAGTTCTGGATATACCCCTTCTCGACAAGAAGTTTGGAGAGATTTTCCCTGACCCTGGTATAAGGAATATCGGTCGTCTTGTTTTTTGCGCTCCCGGCATTTCTGATCCGGGTAATGAAATCGGCTATGGAATCCGTTACGGGCATGGCTAACGTTGGTTACATTCGTAAATGATCAGACATCTATCTATCGATCCCGGTGGCGGACTTACCAGCTCGCCTTTCTGACGCCGGGAAGCTTGCCTTCATGGGCCAGCTTGCGAAACATGTGGCGGCACAGGCCAAACTTTTCGTAGTTACCGCGGCCCCTTCCGGTCAGAACGCAACGATTGCGTACCCTCGTAGCGGAACTGTCTCTGGGAAGCTTGCGGAGCGCTTCGTAATCGCCTGCTTTTTTTAGCTCTTCACGTTTTGCCGCGTACTTCTCGACAAGCTCCTTCCTTCTTTCATTACGTGCAATGATGCTTTTCCTTGCCATCTTGATTCGTGCTTTATGTGATTAGTGCTTCTTTTTGAGGGGCATGCCGAGCAGGCTGAGCAGCTCGTGGGCCTCCTCATCCGTTTTTGCCGACGTGACGAAACTAATATCCATGCCATTGATTTTTGACACCTTGTCGATGTCAATTTCCGGGAAAATGATCTGCTCGCGAATGCCTGCATTGTAGTTACCGCGACCGTCGAAGCTGGTGTCGCTCAAACCGCGGAAGTCGCGAATCCTCGGTACAGCAACCGTGACGAAGCGATCAAGGAATTCGTACATCATCTGACGGCGGAGGGTCACACGGCAACCGATGGGCTGGCCCTCGCGCAGCTTGAAGTTCGAGATAGCTTTCTTGGCTTTGCGAACCTGCGGCTTCTGGCCGGTGATCTGGCTAAGCTCCTGCATGGCGGTTTCGAGCAGCTTGGGCTCCCGAGCAGCTTCGCCCACCCCGATATTCACCGCAATCTTTTCGAGGCGGGGAACCATCATGATATTTTCGTAGTTAAACCGCTCCATCAGTTTAGGAACGACGGTCTCCCTGTAGTAGACCTCAAGGCGTGCAGGCATCGCTACTTCCTGCTCCACATTCTCTTTTTTGGACATCTTTGCTTGTACTTTTTACACAGGATGGTCTTGGTCATCCTGCCTTTTAACGAAATCTCTGTCACCTCTTCTTGACGTTCGACGCATGAATCGGAAACTCGCGCTCGATGATCGAGCCTTGGGGAGAAGTCTGGGTCGGGCGCATATGGCGCTTGCGAATATTAACGCCTTCGACGATCACGCGACCTTTCTGTGGAAATACTTTCAGAACCTTGCCCGACTTGCCCTTATCGTTGCCAGCGATGACAACGACATCATCGTTTTTCTTGACGTGGAGCGTGACTTTTTTAATGCCTGTTTTCATGGTTGACCTGTATGATATTATTCATGAACCTGAGCGGGAGACGGGACTCGAACCCGCGACCAACAGCTTGGAAGGCTGTGACTCTACCAGCTGAGTTACTCCCGCTGATCGGCCCCTCAGAGCACCTCTGGAGCCAGCGACACGATCTTCATATACCTTTTGTCGCGAAGTTCACGAGCGACCGGCCCGAAAATACGAGTACCTCTCGGTTCGCCCTGAGCATTAAGAAGCACAACGGCGTTCTCGTCAAACCTGATGTAAGAACCGTCCTTGCGCTTCTGCTCTTTGGCGCAACGAACCACAACTGCCTTGCAGACCTCTTTTTTCTTCACGACGCCGCCGGGAACCGCTGCCTTGACCGTTACCATGATCTGGTCTCCGAGCGCTGCATAACGCCGTCCGGTACCACCGAAGACATGAATGCAACGAACCTTTTTCGCTCCGCTATTATCGGCAACAACCAGATTTGTCTCTTTCTGGATCATCCTGCATTAACCCCTGTTAATTGATAATAAATCGGTTACTTGGCTTTCTCGACGATTTCGACGAGCCTGCAACTCTTGTTTTTGCTGAGCGGCCTGCACTCCATTACGCGAACCACATCGCCCACACCAGCTTCGTTCTTTTCGTCATGGGCCATCAGGCGAGTCGTCTTCTTGAAGTACTTCTTGTACACCGGATGCTGAACCCTGCGTTCGACCGCAACGACAATACCCTTATCCATTCCACTGCTGACAACCTTACCCAACCAGCTCTTTTTTCGGCCTCTCGTTTCAGCTTCACTTGACATTGCTGCGTTGTCCATTTTGTTTTATTCCCTGTTGAAACCGGTTATTGATACCTCTGCCGGACGCTGTTGTCAGGCGCCGCTCTTCTCCTGCAACTCCATCTGGCGGAGTCTGGTTTTCATGCGCGCGATGTCACGCTTCGAATTGCGGAAAACCATCGGATTCTGCGGCGGTTCAATAGCCTTGTGAAAATTGATATCGGCCAGCCGGTTTTCAAGCTCATCGATTTTCTCGACCAGCTCTTTGCTGCTCATGGCCGCTATTTCATAGTTTTTCATAATACGCTTCTCTGGCGGTTAGATTGCACGTTACCCTTCGTAATCGGGCCTGACGATAAACCTGGTCTTGATCGGCAGCTTCTTGGCGGCAAGCCTGAAGGCCTCCTGTGCGATTTCGCGCGGCACGCCGGCGGCTTCGAACATCACGCGGCCCGGCTTGACGACGGCAACCCAGAACTCCGGATTACCTTTACCGGAACCCATGCGAGTTTCAGCAGGCTTCTTGGTAACCGGCTTGTCAGGGAAAATCCTGATCCAGATCTTGCCATCCCTCTTCATATAGCGGTTCATGGCGACACGGGCAGCCTCAATCTGACGGCTGGTGATCCATGCCGGCTCCAGAGCTTTCAGGCCGAAAGAGCCAAACGTAACGGAAGTACCGCGCTGGGCATTGCCCTTCATGCGGCCACGCATTGTTTTCCTATATTGAACCCTCTTTGGCATTAACATACCGGCAACTCCATTCTATTTCGAATTATATGGGATTATAGTCTTGTCAGGCCTTCTTTGCCGGACGGCGGCGGCGCTTCGAACCACGGCTATCGCCACGCCCCCTGCCGCGCGAATCGTTACGGCGCTCCTGCATTTTCTTCATCTCTTCCTCTTCGATGGCATCGAGCCTCTGGACGAGCACTTCGCCTTTGTACACCCAAACTTTGATACCGATCGCACCGGCGATGGTGTGAGCAGTCACGCTTGCGTAATCAACGTTGGCGCGAAGAGTGTGAAGCGGAATCTTACCCTCTTTGTACTGCTCGGAACGGGCAATCTCAACGCCGCCGAGACGACCTGCACAGCGAATCCTGATGCCTTCGGCACCAGCGCGCATTGCCTGCTGGATCGCCATCTTCATAGCACGGCGGAACGACACACGGTTTTCAAGCTGGTAAGCAATATTGTCGCCAATAAGCTGCGCATCGATTTCAGGCTTGATCACCTCTATCACATCGATCTTCACCTCTTTGCCAGTAATACGGGTCAACTCCTGTGAAAGAGCGTTGATCTCCTCTCCCTTGCGGCCAACGACTGCGCCCGGACGCGCGGCGTAGATATTGATCTTGATATGCCTGGTCGTACGTTCGACAACAACCTTGGAAACACCGGCCCTCTCTTTTTTGAGTCTGGCCGAAATGTAGTTACGGATAACCTGATCCTGCTTGATCTTTTCGGCGATAACCGGTCCGTCGTCATACCAGCGGGAGGTCCAGTCCTTGATGATTCCCAGTCTGAATCCGGTTGGATTTACTTTCTGACCCAATGCTATCTCCTTGTTTATTTGGTTACCGGTGTCTTGACCTTGTCAACGACGATCGTCAGGTGGTTCGAACGCTTGCGAATTCTGTATGCGCGCCCCATCGGAGCTGGAAGCAGCCTTTTGAGCGACGGACCTTCATCAACAAAAACAGCCTTCACAAACAGCTCGCTATCGCCGAGCCTTTCATCGGGATTGAGCTGCGAATAGTTAGCCACAGCCGATTTGAGTGTCACCATCACGTTACGGGAAGCACTCTTGGTGGAGTTGAGCAGGATGGCTTTCGCCTGATCGACCTGCTTGCCACGAACAAGGCCAGCTACGAGCCGCATTTTGCGGGGCGACGTCGGTGTATGCCGTAAAATTGCTTTAGCTTGCATGATATCTCTTTACCTTTCCGCTTGATTCAGTTTATTTTTTCCTGGGTGCCGAACCGCCCTTTTCTGCCTTGCCGCCCGCATGGCCGCGGTACAACCGGGTCGGAGCAAATTCGCCAAGCTTGTGGCCGACCATATTTTCGGTAACGTACACCGGCACATGAGTTTTGCCATTATGAACCGCTACGGTGTGACCAACGAAATCCGGTGAGATCATCGAACTTCTCGACCAGGTTTTCACCACCCTCCTCTCGCCTTTGCTGTTCATATCAAGGATCCGCTTTTCCAGCTTGAATTCGATGAAAGGACCCTTCTTCAGTGATCTTGGCATAATTCTTTCTGCTTGTTGTTAGTTACCGCAATGTTACTTGGCTTTCCTGCCACGAACGATCAGCTTCGTCGAGGCCTTCTTTTTGTTCCTGGTCTTCTGCCCCTTTGCAAGCTGACCCCATGGCGACTTCGGATGCTTGCGACCACCGCCAGATTTAGATTTACCTTCACCACCGCCCATCGGGTGATCGACCGGGTTCATGGCCATACCGCGAGTCTGTGGACGAATACCAAGCCAGCGACTGCGGCCTGCTTTACCCAGGCTGACGTTCTCGTGCTCGGAATTACCGATAACGCCGATGGTGGCTCGGCACTCAACGCGAACTTTCCTGATTTCACCGGATGGCAGCTTGAGCGTTGCGTGAACGCCTTCACGGGCGGCAAGCACAGCGTATGAACCTGCGGACCTTGCCATCTGCCCACCCTTGCCGGCCTTCATCTCGATATTGTGTACATCGGTGCCCAAGGGGATATTCTTCAGGGGCATGGTGTTGCCAACTCTGATGTCCACCTTTTCGCCGCTATCGAGGCGATCGCCAACGTTCAGACCTTTCGGGGCGAGAATATAACGTTTTTCTCCATCAACATAATGAAGAAGTGCAATTCTTGCTGAACGGTTCGGGTCATATTCGATTGCCGCAACCTTTGCAGGAACGTTATCCTTGTTGCGCTTGAAATCGATGAGGCGATAGAATCTCTTGTGACCACCGCCCGTGTGACGAGAAGTGATGCGTCCGTTGGTGTTACGGCCACCGCTTTTCTTAAGCGGTACGAGAAGACTCTTTTCGGGCTCACTCTTGGTGAGTTCCTCAAAACTTGCGTATGAAGCGAACCTTGTGCCCGGAGTGTTCGGAGCTAATTTCCTGACTGCCATCGTACTGTTTATCTATCCGGTTGTTAATCCTATTTATCGCTCTTTTCAGCCGGCTGAACATAGTAGTCTATTGCCTGGCCCTCGCCAAGCGTCACGATCGCTTTCTTCCAGTCGTTCTTCTTGCCGGCGATAAGTCCTTTCTTGGTGTACTGCCGCTTAGTTTTGCCGAGGCAGTTGATCGTACGAATGGAAACGACATCAACGTTGAACTTTTCCTCGACAGCCTTCTTGACATCGCTCTTGTCTGCGCCCTTCTTGACCTGGAACACATACTGGCCCTTCTGCTCAGTGAGTCCGGTGCTCTTTTCGGTCAGCCACGGCCGCAACAACGGGTTTTTCATTGCAATCTTCTCCTTTTTACTGGCAAACGGTGATTACCCTAATATTTCTTCTATTTTCTGCAGGGCGGCCTTCTGGAAAAGCACGGCCTGGCTGTTGAGAATATCGTAGGTCGAAGCCTGATCGGCGACCTTGATGTTCAACTTTGCGATATTCCTGCCAGAGGTGCTGACCACGTTGTCGTGAGCCGGCATCATGAGCAGGGTTTTCTTTTCGGCAAGACCGAGATTGCTGAGCATATCGGCAACCGGACGAGTCTTGATCGACTCCAGACTGAAATCCTCGACCACGACGATCTGACCGGCTGCGGCCTTTGAACTCAGCGCCGAACGACGGGCGAGCTGCTTGACCTTACGATTGACCTTCTGCTCGTAGCTGCGAGGCTGAGGGCCAAAGATAGTGCCACCACCAACCATGATCGGCGAACGGGACGAGCCCTGGCGGGCATTGCCGGTGCCTTTCTGGCGATACGGTTTCTTGCCGCCACCGCGAACTTCCGCACGAGTCTTGGCTTTATGGGTTCCCTGCCTGCGGTTGGCCAGCATAGCCTTCACATCAAGGTATATTGCGTGCTCGGAAACCTCAACGGCGAAAATATCATCGTTCAGCGTAACCACTTCACCGGTTTCTGCGCCTTCTCTATTGAGTACTTTTAATTCCATTGCTCTCTGCACTCACCGTTTACTTGGTTGTTGAAACAATCTTTACATAGGAGTTCTTCGGTCCCGACACAGCACCTTTCACGACAATGAGATTCGATTCGGGCATAATCTTGACGATCTCGAGATTCCTGATCGTTTTATTGACTCCGCCCATTCGGCCCGCCATCTTGGTACCCTTAAAGACCTTTGAAGGATCCGATGCACCACCAATTGAGCCCGGAGCTCGGAGCCTGTCGGACTGGCCGTGCGTTCTGGAACCACCGCCGAAGTTGTGGCGCTTGACCACACCGGCAAAACCCTTACCTTTGGTGACACCAAGCACATCGACCACTTCACCTTCCGTGAACACATCGACGGCAACCGTGGCGCCAGCTTCGAGTTCTCCCGAGATAAGGCTTTTGCTGACTTCTGACAGCAGGTAACCGGGATTCTTGCCGGCCTTTTTATAGTGGCCTGCAAGAGGCTTGGTGACCTTTTTTTCATCACGCTCGCCAAAGCCGAGCTGATAGGCATCGTAGCCATCTTTTTCCGTGCTCTTTACCTGAGCCACATAACACGGCCCGGCCTGAATCACCGTGCAGGGAACAGCTTCACGTTTATTGTTATATAAACGGGTCATGCCGATTTTTTTCCCGAGAATCGCACCCATATCCGATTAGCTTTTCTATTTACTGTAAAACACTTTAAGACTTGATTTCCACATCAACGCCGCTCGGAAGCTCAAGCTTCATGAGCATATCAATCGTTCTGGCCGTCGGGTTGATGATCTCGATCAACCTCTTGTGCGATGAAAATGCAAACTGCTCACGGGATTTCTTGTCCACATGAGGTGAACGGTTGACCGTATATACATGAGTTTTGGTGGGCAGCGGAATGGGGCCAAAAATAATGGCATCCGTCTGCTTGACCACATCGATAATCTTTAAAGCCCACTTATCAACAATGCTATGGTCGTAAGACTTGAGCTTGATCCTGATCTTTTGCTGAACAGCCACTGGTCTATCCCTGTTTCGATGGTTTCAATAAAAAAGGGGCGGGCACTCCGGCCCGCCCCGGGATAACAATCTGTCGATCACTCGACAATCTTGGTTACCGAACCGGCACCGACCGTGCGGCCGCCCTCGCGGATAGCGAACCTGAGGCCCTCTTCCATAGCGATAGGAGCAATCAGCTCGACATCGACCGAGAGGTTGTCACCAGGCATAACCATCTCGACGCCCTCAGGAAGGGTGACGGAACCAGTGACGTCAGTGGTTCTGAAATAGAACTGCGGACGATAGCCTTGGAAGAACGGAGTGTGACGACCACCCTCCTCCTTCTTCAGGATATAAACCTCAGCCTTGAACTTGGTGTGCGGGGTGATACTGCCCGGCTTGGCGATGACCATGCCGCGCTCAAGCGCTTCCTTGTCAACACCACGGAGAAGCAGACCTGCGTTGTCACCAGCCTGACCTTCATCGAGAGTCTTCTGGAACATTTCAATACCGGTGACAACCGATTTGCGGGTCGGCTTGATACCGACAATTTCCACTTCGTCACCAACCTTAACGACGCCTCTCTCGATACGGCCAGTACCAACGGTACCGCGACCGGAGATGGAAAACACGTCTTCGACCGGCATCAAGAACGGCTTGTCAACGTCGCGAACCGGATCGGGGATGTAGCTATCAACAGCATCCATAAGCTCGATGATGGCTTTTTCGGCTTCCGGATCGCCGTTCAGCGCATTCAGTGCGGAGCCTTTGATGATCGGAATATCGTCGCCAGGGAAACCGTACTCGGTGAGGAGTTCGCGGAGCTCCATTTCAACCAGCTCAAGCAATTCCGGGTCAGCGATATCAACCTTGTTCAGGAAGACGACCAGTGCGGGAACATTCACCTGACGAGCGAGCAGAATGTGCTCACGAGTCTGAGGCATCGGGCCGTCAGTACCGGCCACAACAAGGATAGCACCGTCCATCTGGGCAGCACCGGTGATCATGTTCTTGATGTAGTCAGCGTGACCTGGGCAGTCGATGTGCGCATAGTGACGCTTTTCGGTCTGATACTCGACGTGCGCAGTCGAGATGGTAATACCGCGCTCTCTCTCTTCCGGCGCCTTGTCAATGTCACCGAACTCACGAGCTGCTGCTTGACCAGACTTAGCAAGCACCGAAGTGATGGCTGCGGTAAGAGTGGTTTTGCCGTGGTCAACGTGACCAATAGTACCAATATTTACGTGAGGTTTATCCCTCTTGTATGACTCTTTAGCCATAGTTTTTCTCCCTGTCGATTATCTTGTTTAGTGATGCGGTGATGAAACACTTTTATTCGGAATCCTTGCCGCCCCTCTTCTCCTGCAAAGCCTCGGCAATGGTTCGCGGCACCTCGCGATAGGTTTCGAACTCCATCGAGTAGTTGGCACGCCCCTGGGTCATCGAACGAAGCGTGGTCGAATAGCCAAACATCTCGGAAAGCGGCACCTTGGCCTTGACGAACTGCGCGCCTGCGCGATCGCCCATTCCCTCTATATGCCCACGACGTCCAGACAGGTCGCCCATCACATCACCCAGATACTCTTCCGGCGTGATGACCTCGACCTTCATGATCGGTTCGAGCAACACGGGGTGTGCTTTTTTTGCGGCACCCTTGAAACCGATCGACCCAGCAATCTTGAATGCCATTTCCGAAGAGTCAACATCGTGATACTTACCATCGATCAGGGCGACCTTGACGTCTTGCATCGGAAAACCAGCAACCACACCATCTTTCATGGCTTGCTGGATACCGGCATTCACCGACGGGATATACTCTTTCGGGATAGCGCCACCCTTGATCTCATCAACGAACTCGTAACCCTTGCCCTCTTCGAGAGGCTCAAGACGGAGCACAACCAAACCAAACTGACCTTTACCACCGGACTGACGAACGAATTTGCCTTCGTGCTCAACCGTTCCACGAATCGTTTCACGATAAGCAACCTGCGGCTGACCAACGTTGGCCTCAACCTTGAACTCACGCTTCAGACGATCGACCAGCACTTCGAGGTGAAGCTCACCCATACCAGCAATCAGCGTCTGACCAGTCTCTTCATCGGTTTTCACCCTGAAGGTCGGATCCTCTTCAGCCAGCTTGGCGAGCGAAACTCCAAGCTTGTCGTTGTCCGCCTTGGTTTTCGGCTCAACAGCGATCTCGATAACGGGTTCGGGGAACACCATCTTCTCAAGCACGATCGGCTTGTTCTCGTCGCAAAGCGTATCACCAGTGCGAACCTCTTTAAGCCCAACGGCGGCGGCAATATCACCAGCATACACAGCGTCGCGCTCTTCACGCTTGTTAGAGTGCATCTGCAACAAGCGACCGACACGCTCTTTCTTGCCAGTCACCGAGTTCAGCACATAGCTACCTGCATTGAGCACACCGGAATAGACGCGGAAGAAGGTCAGCTTTCCGACGAACGGGTCGGTTGCAATCTTGAAGGCGAGCGCCGCAAAGGGCTCTTCATCCTTAGACTGACGAGAAATCTCCTCGTCAGTTCTGGGATCGTAGCCATCAACCTCGCCATCATCAATCGGCGAAGCCAGGTAATCGATCACGGCATCCAGCATGAACTGCACGCCCTTGTTCTTGAAGGACGAACCACAGAGCACCGGAATGATTGAAACGTCAAGCGTCGCCTGACGAAGCACAGTACGAATTTCCTCTTCGGTAATATCTTCACCGTTCAGGTATTTTTCGAGAAGGGTTTCATCGAGCTCGGAGACCGCCTCCAGCATATTGATGCGCCAGGTGCGAGCCTCGTTTTCGAGATCGTTAGGAATCTCCACCTCTTCGTAGGTGCTACCATCCTCTTTATCATAAATAACACCCTTCATGCGAATCAAATCCACAAACCCAGCGAAGATTTCACCTTCACCGATCGGAATCTGGATCGGCACCGGATTAGCACCGAGACGCTCGCGGATAGCCTTGACCGTACCGAAAAAGTCTGCACCAACGCGATCCATCTTGTTAACGTAAGCGATCCTCGGAACGCCATATTTATTAGCCTGACGCCACACCGTCTCGGACTGAGGCTCAACGCCGCCCACAGCACAAAACAGCGCAACAGCGCCATCGAGCACACGAAGGGAGCGCTCAACCTCAACCGTAAAGTCAACGTGACCAGGCGTATCAATAATATTAATCCTGTGATTGACACCGGAATAGTTACCAAACTTTGGAGCCCAAAAACAGGTAGTAGCAGCAGAGGTAATCGTAATACCACGCTCCTTCTCCTGCTCCATCCAGTCCATGGTAGCGCCGCCTTCATGAACCTCACCCATCTTATGCAAGCGACCCGTGTAGTAGAGAATCCTCTCGGTCGTCGTGGTCTTGCCAGCATCAATATGGGCCATGATGCCAATGTTTCTGACTTTATCTAACGCAACTTGCCGTGCCATAACTTAGATCAATATTTATATAATGTGCACTCTTCTCTTGCAGAATCAGAACCTGAAGTGAGCAAATGCCTTGTTCGCATCTGCCATACGATGCACTTCATCGCGCTTCTTCACGGAAGCACCCTGTTCGTTGGAAGCATCCAGCAATTCAGCAGCGAGCCTTTCAGCCATCGAACGACCACCGCGCCTTGTCGCAAACTGCTTGATCCAGCGGAATGCCAGCGCCGTTCTTCTTGCCGGCTGAACCTCCATCGGAATCTGGTAGGTCGCACCGCCAACACGCTTGCTGCGAACCTCGACCAGCGGAGCGACATTGTTCATCGCTTTGCGGAACACCTCAAGAGCATCGCCATCTTCAACCTTCCCGGCGATAATATCAAAAGCATCATACACAACCTTGGCCGCAACCTCTTTCTTGCCATCAAGCATAACCGCATTGATCAAGCGAGCAACTGTCTCGTCGTTGTATCGAAAATCACCGCGTTGCAATCCGTATCCGGAACCCTTCTTTCCCATTATAACCCGAGTTAAGATTCAGTTTTATTTTTTCCTTGCTGGTGCAGCACCGGCCTTAGGCTGCTTGGCGCCGTACTTGGAACGACTCTGCTTGCGATCAGCAACGCCCGAAGTATCGAGCGAACCGCGCACAATATGATAACGAACACCCGGAAGATCCTTCACCCTGCCGCCACGGATCAGCACGATAGAGTGCTCCTGAAGGTTATGCCCTTCGCCAGGGATGTACGCCGTCACCTCGATCTTGTTGGACAGCCTGACACGAGCAACCTTGCGAAGCGCGGAGTTCGGCTTTTTTGGAGTGGTCGTATAGACACGAGTGCAAACACCTCTTTTCTGAGGGCATTTTTCCAGCGCCGGTGAGGCGGTCTTTGACGCCTTCACACTTCTTCCGTGCCTGATAAGCTGCTGAATCGTCGGCATACAGTAAACTCTCTTTTTCTATTTCGTTTTGAGACTCCCGCTGAAAATCAATCAGGAAAAACCATAAGAGCGATTAAGGTAAAAGATTTATCATAAAAAACAAAATATGAAATCCCGTTTTTTTAATTTATCAGCCCCTTTCATCCATTCTTCCACACCGCTTCGCAAGAAACCAGCAAATGGTGGGCAACTCTTTTCCCGACCTGCCCTAAAAGCCATTTGGAAACGTAGCCGTCAGGTTTCGCGAGATTATAAATTTTTTTGACAAACAATTCGGAGCGCTCTCTTTGCCATTGGCGTAAAGCATCCAGTGGCGTGCGATGACCGATCATCTTCTGCGGAATGCGACCGTTAAATCGCTCGACCATGCCATTGGTCTGCGGGTGGCGTGGCTTGGTGAGTCGATGCTCGATGTTGTTATCGAAGCGGTCGGTGAACTCTGTGCCATTGTCGGTGAGCACCTTGCTGATATTACAAGGCGAAGCTTTGTTCAGTTTTTTCAGCAATCGTGCCGCACTCTCAGCGCTTTTGTCGGGCATCTTTAGCAGGTAGTTGACATCGACATGCACAAATCCTTGATAGTAATCCTTGTAGCTCTTTTTTGGCTTAACCTCTTTTTATTCAACGGGATAGAGAGCCTTTAGATTGGCGACACCATGACGGCGCAGGCAGCGGTCGAGTCCGGAGCGCGAGACGCTTGGATTGATGAACGTACGCACAATCACCAACAAATCATCGAGCGCCAAGAGCAAGGACGTTCTGAGTTCGAT
>CBEUNJ010000015.1:0-21910 GCA_965544465.1 uncultured Chlorobaculum sp. | reverse complement strand
CGCAAGATAGTGCAGAGGGTTTTTCAGGGCAAGAGGTTTTCGCGGGTGGCGTGGGGGCTTTTAGAGAGATCAATGACCCTTCATTCTCTATTCAGCCAATAATCTGGCCGTCGCCGAAGATCGGCAATCGCTATGATGTGTACAGCCTCGGACTTTACTTGATAAATAACACCAAAAGGAAACCGGTTCACAAGGCAACGTCTGGTATTTTTTGACATGGGTGACCATGCGTCAGGAAATTGAACAATGAGGGCTATTGTTGCATAGACTTCATGTGCAAATTCCAAACCGAGACCGCGCTGACAATCTTCATAGAAGTCAACAGCTTTGTCGAATTCTGATTCAGCAAGCTGATGAAAATAGAATTTCATTTGCTATGTTTTTCTCGAATTCTGCCAAAGACCTCTTCTCCGGAAATCCATTGCACTTTGCCTTCTTCGATTTGTGTAATCCGGCGTTCTGCCTCCTCAGCCCAAAGACGATCAATCTCCGGATCAATCGTTTGGTTAAGGCTTTCCTGAAGTTTCTGAATAAGGCTCAATCGAAGATTTGCCGGTAAAGAGAGGGCCGCCTCTATGACTCTGTCATGTGTTTTTAGCATGGTGTTTCTGCGTTGAAGATTTTTTGATCGCTAAAATACTTTATATCACATCGAGAAATCGACTTCACAAAAGTATAATGGTCACGTCTATTGGCGCATTTTTTTAAGTCGATTTGATAGACGCCGTTTGATTCTCAACCCCCTTGACAGATAGCTTGTGAATGATGCCGTTGTTGCGCGACTTGGCAGGATGCCTTGTATCATGGCGTGAGCCTTCTCCGAGCGGTTGAACGCCCTAATTCTCTCGATCACATAATCAGGCGCTTGTAAAACTTGCTCGTTTGTGACCCTCAGGACATTGAAGCCCAATGATCGTTTATCCGAGAACGTTTGGATGACTTTGCGCAAGTGATGTTCTGCGCCTGTCGGGTTGTTGCGGAGAACTCGGGCCCACTCTCGCAAGACATCCTTTGGAATACTCACAAGCATCTTTGGTCCCCTTTATAACATTGTTTTCTATGATTTTAGTCTGACAAAATTGATCATTGCGCTGTTGACGACCAACCATCTCACAAATAAATCATAAGCAAAATCTCGCACATCACCGAAACAAAAGTCTCACCAGCCGCGCATCAGTATTTGCGACAGACTTCGCTTATCGACCAACACTAAAAATCTACCTCAACAGCTCTGATGGGATACTTTTACCCTCTCGTGTCGTTACAAAGAAAGAGCCGGTCGATACCGGTGAACGAAACTGAGATGTAACGAACTGAATGAGTACGCATACAAAAACTTGGGTACAGCGGTTGCCAGTGCCGATAGAGAAAGCATGGGACTTTTTCTCACAACCGGGCAATCTGGACCGGATTACGCCGCCTGAAATGATGCTGAAGGTCGGGGGAAATGCGGGAATGGCGATGTATGAAGGAATGAAGCTGAACTTCGTGCTCTATCCCTTTCTGATGATTCCCGTGCGGTGGACGACCGAAATCATGAAGGTCTCGAAGCCCGATTTTTTCGAGGACTGGCAGCTTTCCGGGCCGTATGCAGAGTGGCATCACCGCCATCTGTTCAAGGAGATCGAGGGCGGCACGGAGATGACCGACATCGTGCAGTACGCGCTGCCGCTCGGTCTTTTCGGGGAGGTGGTCGAAGCGCTGATTGTGGGGCGGCGGCTGGACGAGGTGTTCGAGTACCGGCGGCGCAAGGTGGCGGAGATCTTGGGGGCCATGCCTCCTGAAAAGGAGTAACATCAGACAACCGACATGCTGGAATCGCAATCCATAGTCTCCAATTTCCTGCTGTTCGCGGGCGGATTGGCGGTGTTCCTGTTGGGCATGAAGTCGCTCAATGCGGGGCTTCGAAAGGCGTCGAGCGGCAAGATTGCCGGGTGGCTTTCGTCGATTACCGGTAACTCCCTTTCGGCGCTGCTCTCGGGTGCGGTGGCAACGATTGCCGTGCAGTCGAGCAGTATGGTGATGCTGACGCTCATCGGGCTGGTGCAGTCGCAGATTCTTACCTTCACGCAGTCGCTCGGCGTGGTGCTCGGCGCGGAGATTGGCACCACCACGATGGCGCAGCTTATCGCCTTTTCGCCGGGTGAGCTTGGGCTGCCGATGTTCGCCGTCGGCTTTTTTCTCTCGTTTGTCCGCCGGCATCGGGGGCTTGCGCTGTTCGGCGAGGTGCTTGCGGGGCTCGGTCTGCTCTTTTTCGGCCTCAAACTGATGGGTATGGCGGTCGCGCCGCTCCGCACCAGCGAAGCATTTCTGTCGATTCTCACCACGCTTAAACATCCGATTCTTTGTGTCATTGCGGGTGCGCTCATGACGGCGCTCATCCAGAGTAGCGGGGCGTTTATCGCGATCGTCATCACGATGGCGCAGCAGGGGACGATCACCCTTGAAATCGCCGTGCCGCTGATGCTTGGGGCCAACGTCGGCACTTGCATCACGGCGGCCATCGGCAGCGCTGGAAGTATGCGCGCCGCTCGCCGCGTGTTCTTCGCGCAGCTCTTTTTCAACGTCGCCTACGTCATCGTTTTCGTCACCTTTTTGTCGCCTTATCTCGACCTGATCCGCGCGATTTCGCCCTCCGCCGCCGCCGGAGGATTGCCTCGCCAGATTGCCAATGCGCACACGGTCTCGAACGTCTTCATGGCAATCGTCTTTCTGCCGTTCCTGCCGCTGTACGGGCGGTTTCTCACCCGGATTCTGCCCGACGATCCGGAGGAGACCGGACGCATTCCGGCGGTGTGGCATCTGAAAGACTCCGCCCTGGCCACGCCGGAGGTGGCGGTCGGGCTGGCGCGGCAGGAGATTTCGCGCATGAACAAGATTCTCGGGCGCATGTCGCGCGCTCTGCCCGAACCGTTTCTTGGTACCGGCAGCGGGCGAGACATCATCTATCACCAGCTTCAGGTGAGCGAGGGGCTCTTGATGCGCGAGGAGAAGCTCGATTTTCTGGAGCGCAAGGTGACGGCATACCTGATTCGCGTTATGCAGGAGGCGACGGGTGAACCGCTCATCCGGCAGGCGGCGGCGTTGATGGCGCTGGCCAAGGAGCTTGAATCGGCGGGTGACGTGGTCGAGACCCTGCTTGAAAAGTTTCCATCGGGGGAGTTTCCTGCGGGTGGTTTTTCCTGCGAGTTGACCGAGGAGGGCAAGGAGGAGATCGAGCGGCTTCACGAGCAGGTGTGCCGCGAGATTGCGGCCATGAATCTCGCTATTTCGGAGATGAGCCAGCAGCGGGCCTCAGCCGTGCTGGCGGAGGGCAAGGCGTTTGAGCGGCTGTTTCTTGACCTTGGCTTCACGCACATGCGACGCATCAAGAGCCGCTCCGAGTCGGGCAAAACGCACGACTTGCACATGGAGCTGCTCCGCGCGCTGGAGGTGTTGCACCACCAGACCATGTCGATGGCCCGCACAATCATTCGCATGGCTGGCGACGGCGAGTTCTGAATCGCTTGCAATTGAGGCGAAAAATCGTAAATTCTGATCCGCAAAGATGATGTTCTTTCGCATGATAACTGGTGCCGGTTTTAAAGCCGGAGAATAGGGAAGTACGTGAGATTCGTACACTGTACCCGCAACTGTACAACGGCAAGATGCCGCTGACGGGCATGGCCACATGTCCTGATGCTGCAAGTTGGTGCGCGTCACTGCCTGGCTCCTCCACGGAGCGGGCGGGAAGGCCGTACTCCTTGAGCCGCCAATAGTCAGGAGACCTGCCAGTTAGCTCTTTGCTCAGTTTCAGTAACAAGACTACGGGTTAATAGTCAGGCAAAGCACTTCCGGTTTATCCGCAAACAGCAACGGCATCGTGTACAGAATCCATCGTGCATCCGGGCGAACATTCCCGGCATGCGTGCGGTGTTGGGCAACCTGTTCGCCGAGCATTGCTTACGGGAGCCTGGTCAGTCCTTTTCCTCAACCCCTGTCTGTTGATTGTTTCACATAATTCAACACAGGACAACACCATGAATAAACGATCGCTTGCCATCGTTATGGCGGCAATGCTCGCCAGCCCCACGCTCCACGCCGAAGAGGCCGGTTCGGATTATGTCGGTCAGGAGGTCGTCGTTTCGGCCACCAAAACGCTCAATTCGGTCGCCGATGCTGGCGGCAGCTCGGTGACGGTTATCACCTCCAAGGAGATCGAGGATTCCGGCCAGACCTCGGTCGAGGAGGTCATCAAGGGCGTTCCGGGGCTCGATATCGTCTCCAACGGCGGCCCCGGTTCAGCTACGAGTATCTTCCTGAGAGGAGCCGATCCGAAGTACACGCTGGTGCTGATCGACGGCGTGCCGATCAACGACCCGTCGGATGGCACGATGGCCGCGAATATCTCGAACATCACCACGGACAATATCGAGCGGATTGAAGTCGTTCGCGGCCCGGCAAGCATGTTGTATGGCTCGGGCGCTTCGGCTGGTGTTATCAACATCATCACCAAAAAAGGGGGCGCGAAACCCTCAGTATATGCCGGTGCTGAGGGCGGTGCCTACTCGACCTGGAAAGCGTACGTTGGCGCAAACGGCAGCAGTGATCTGATCGATTACTCAATCAGCGCCTCGCGGACGAAAATGGATGGTTTTTCAGCAGCAGATGAGCGTAACCAATGTATCAACCCCGATGACAACAGCTTCGAGAATGATGGATATGAGAACTCTACCTGGTCAGGCAATGTTGGCCTGAAACTCAACAAGCATGTGAGGCTTGAAACCTCCCTCAGGTATACCGATGCGGAGTATGAGTACGATAATCCCGGTACGGATGTCGTCGGTAACAAGCAGGAGTCGTCGTTGTTCAGTGGTCGGGTTGCATTGAAAATGAATTATCAGCCGCTCTTGAGCACCCTGTACTACAACGTCAGCGACCAGAACCGGAGATATTTTCACATTAACGGGCTGAACAGCACCTACGATGGTTATCTCTATGAGATCGGCTGGCAGGGCGATTATGCTTTGGCCGAGAACAATACCGTCACCGTGGGGCTGAATTCTCGTGAAGAGAGCATGGAGAACGAGAGCTTCGGCATGTACGCTTCCAGCCTCGACAAGAGCATGGCCGCGACCGGCGTTTTCCTCGAGGACCAGTGGCGCATCGGCGGATTGCGTCTGGTGCAGGGCATTCGCTACGAAGACAACCAGAAGTTCGGCAGCAAAACGACCTGGCGGGTCGCGCCCTCCTATACCTTTGGGAGGACCACTCTAAAATGCAGCTACGCCACCGGTTTCAGGGCGCCCTCACTCTACGAGCTTTACTCGCCCTACGGCGATGAAACACTCAGCGCCGAAACCAGCGAAGGGTGGGATGCCGGGTTCGAGCAGAAGCTTGCCGATAACTTCACGATTGGCAGCACCTGGTTCAGAACAGATTATGACGACCGCATTGCCTTTGACATGTCCACCTTTAAATACGCTCAGGTCGAGGGCAAGACCAAAACGTACGGTCTGGAGAGCTTTGCCGAGTGGCGCCCATCGGATACGCTGTTCTTTTCTGTGAACTACACCTATACCTATACGAAAGACCCTGACGGTGAGAGTCTTGGACGTCGTCCTCGCCACAAAGGCGGGCTTGCGGCAACATGGAAAGCTTCGAAAAAGGCGACCCTGAACACGAACCTGCAATGGGTTGGATCACGCCTGGACTCTGGCGCCAAGAATGATGATTGCGTCGTGACCAACAAGCTCGAAAGCTATTTCCTGGTCAACGTTTCCGGCTCATACAAGCTTACTGATAACGTCGAACTGTATGGCCGAATTGACAACCTCTTCGACGAATACTACGAGGATGCCTGGCGCTATGCTACGCCCGGCAGGTCGGCTTACGCAGGTATGAAGGTGACGCTGTGAGCCGGTACCCCATCGTCAATCATGAAGCAATTGATACTTACAATGCTGCTCCTGCTTGTCGCGGGAGCGGCGGCGAGGGCGGGGGAGCACATTGCCAGCCAGTCGCCTTGCATCACCGAAGCTCCTTGCGGGCACCGGGTAGTTGCAGCGGCGATTCGGTAAACCACACGGGAGGATGAAATGACTATCACTACTGCAGAGCGTGACGCGCTCTATAAAGTAATCTACAGCCGCCGTGATGTTCGCGGCCAGTACCTGCCCGATCCGGTGCCGGACGAGGTACTCCGTCGGGTGCTCGATGCGGCGCACCACGCACCGAGCGTCGGCTTCATGCAGCCGTGGGACTTCGTCGTCGTGCGCGACCTCGCCGTCCGCAAGCAGATCAAGGAGGGATTTGAAGTCGCCCACGCCGAGGCCGCCGGAATGTTCGACGGGGAGAAGCGTGAGCAGTATTGCAGCTTCAAGCTTGAAGGCATTCTCGAAGCGCCGGTTGGCATCTGCGTCACCTGCGATCGCCGTCGCAGTGGCGAGGTGGTGATTGGGCGAACGGCCAATCCGGAGATGGATCTGTACAGCTCGGTCTGCGCCGTGCAGAATCTTTGGCTTGCCGCGCGGGCGGAGAATCTCGGCGTTGGCTGGGTGAGCATTATCCACCACGACCATGTGCGCAAGACGCTCGGAATGCCGGAGCACATTGTGCCGGTTGCGTGGCTCTGCATTGGCTACGTCAGCTTTTTCCACGAAACGCCGGAGCTGGAACAGGCCGGATGGCTGCCGCGCCTGGCGCTCGACGATCTCGTTCATCAGGAGCAATGGTGAACATTACTGCATTGCCTATGACCAATATTGCTGTACTTGGCACCGCTTCGGATGTAGGCAAGAGCATCGTGGCTACCGCGTTGTGTCGCATCTTCAGCAACGCGGGCATCGACGTGGCGCCTTACAAGGCGCAGAATATGTCGAACAACTCGGGCGTGACGCCGGATGGCTCGGAGATAGGACGGGCGCAGATCGTGCAGGCGATTGCCGCGCGGGTGACGCCCCATGCCGATATGAACCCGGTGCTGCTCAAGCCCAACACCGACACTGGTGCGCAGGTCGTTTTGCAAGGCAAAGTGTGCGCCGATAAGAGTGCGCGCGAGTACTTCGGCGACACGCGGCGCTGGGCCGAGGCGGCCTTCGAGAGCCTCGACCGGCTGGCGGCGAAGCACGAATTGCTGGTGATCGAGGGAGCGGGTTCGTGTGCCGAGATGAATCTCTACCAGCGCGATTTCGTCAACTTCAAGACTGCACGCCGCGCCGATGCGGCGGTGATTCTTGTGGCGGACATCGATCGTGGCGGCGTCTTCGCGCAGGTGGCGGGCACGCTCTCGGTGATTCCGCCGGAGGATCGTGCTTTAGTGAAAGGGGTGATTATCAACCGATTCCGGGGCGATACATCACTGTTCGAGGATGGCGTAAACATGCTCGAATCGATGACCGGCGTGCCGGTGCTTGGCGTCATGCCGTGGGTCAAGGCGCTCGCCATCGATGCCGAGGACGCCGTGCCGCTTTCGTCAGTTGTTGATCCGAAGCAGGAGCCGTCCGCCGAGAAGATCGGCATTGCGGCGATCTACTTTCCGCACATTTCCAACTTCACCGACCTTGCGCCGCTGGAGCGCGACGCGTCCGTTGAGCTGCACTACCTGCACCGTGTCACGTCGCTTGATGGCTACAAGGCGCTGATTCTGCCTGGCTCCAAAAACGTGCGCGGCGACCTCGCCTGGCTCGACACAATGGGGTGGCGCGACGAGATCGAGAAGTTTCGCAAGCGGGGCGGCGTGATCGTCGGCTTCTGCGGCGGCTACCAGATGCTTGGCGGCTCCATTGCCGATCCGCACGGCGTCGAGGGCGCTCCGGGCCAGAGCGCGGGGCTTGGCCTCTTGCCCGTCACCACGCTGATCGAGCGCGACAAGGTGCTCTGTAACAGCGTCGGTACGCTCGCCGGATCGGCTTGTGCGGTCGGTGGTTACGAGATTCACATGGGGCGCACGGAGCTCGGGCCTGGCGCTTCACCACTCATCGCCGTGACGGAGCGCAACGGCGTTGCGTCGTCGGGCTTCGACGGCGCAGCGAGTGCCGATGGCCTGGTGATGGGCACCTACTTCCACGGTTTTTTCGATCGTGCTGACGTGCGCGCATGGTTTCTACGTCAGCTCGACGATGGCTATGAACCGCCTGCGGGAGGCTCCGCCGACGATCCGTTCGAGCTGCTCGCAGCGCACTTTTCGGAGAATCTTGATCTCGACAAGCTGTTTGAGATTGCTGGTCTTTCCGTCCATAAAGTCCATAAAGAGCATGTATTATGAACCACGACCATCTGCTTGCGCATCGTCACGGTGACCGCTCCGGTGATAGGCTCAAGAGCCCGATTTCGCTCGACTTCAGCGTCAACATCGCGCCGATTGAGCCGCCGTTGGAGGAGCTGTTTTCGACCGCGCTCGCCCTTGCGCCTTACCCCTCAATGGATGGTTACGGCGTGCGCGAGTTTTACGTGGAGCGCTTCGGGTTCGAACGGCAGTGCGTGCTGGCAACGAATGGCGCGATCGAAGCGCTCTACCTCATTCCGCGAGCACTCGGCCTGAAGCGCGTGCTGGTGCCTCAACCCTCGTTTTTCGATTACGGACGGGCCTGCCGACTGGCGGGTGCAGAGGTGGTCCCGTTGACGCTGGAGGTCTCCAACGGTTTCGCCTTTCCTGACATCGGCGCTGTCGCCTCAGCGCTGGAAGGGTGTGACGCGCTGATGGCGGGTAGTCCGAACAACCCGACGGGAACGCTCATTCCCAAGGAGCTGCTGCTGGCTCTGGCGTGCCGTTTTCCCGACAAGACTTTCATCATCGATGAGGCGTTCATCCAGTTCACGGAGTCGTGTGAGTCGAGCACCCAGATGTTCGGGATTCGCGCTTTCCGCAACATCGCCGTGGTGCACTCGCTCACCAAATTTTACGCCATCGCGGGGCTGCGGCTCGGCGCGGTGATCGCCCATCCCTCGATGATCCGCAAACTCTACGGCCACAAGGAGCCGTGGACGATCAACGCCATTGCCGAACGCGCCGCCGGGCTGCTGACCCGTTGCGGCGAGTATGAGGAGCGGGTGCGTTCCATCGTCAACAACGGACGCCGCCAGTTCTCCGACGGGCTCGCGGCCAATCCGCTCATCACGCTTTACGGTGGCACGGCCAACTTCTTTTTGGCTTCGGTTGACGCACAGATCGGTCTCGACAATCTTCTTGGCTACCTCGTTGAGCGCGGGATTCTGGTGCGCGACTGCTCCAATTTCGAATCGATGCAGCCCAACTATTTTCGCTTCTGCATCCGTACGCCGACGGAGAATCTCCGCCTCATTTCGGCACTGAACAGTTTCGCCAAAGCATCTGAGAGCGTGAAAGCAGCCGCTTGGAAGGAGGTTCAATAATGTTTTTGCTGCTGCCGCTGGCTTTCCTGCTCGATTTGTTGCTTGGTGATCCGCAGTGGTTCCCGCACCCGGTGCGGCTGGTCGGCAAGCTCGCGACTGGCGCGGAGTTCATCTTCCGGCATATGAGCTTTTTGCCGCTTCGGCTGGCCGGAGCGCTCGCAGCGTTGACGGTCATCACCGCCACAGTCGTAGCCGTACTGGCGCTTCAGGTGCTGGCTTTCGTGCTGCATCCTGTCGCTGGTATGGCGATGTCGGTGGTGCTGCTCTATTTGGCGATTGCACCACGCGATCTGTACGGCCACGCCGCCGCCGTGCGCGATGCGCTCCGTTCCGGCGATCTCCAACTCGCCCGCCGGAAGGTTGCGATGATGGTCGGGCGCGACACCTCATCGCTCGACGAGGAGGGCGTGGCGCGGGCGACCGTGGAGAGCGTGGCCGAGAACTGTTCGGATGGCGTCATTGCGCCCATACTGTACGGACTGTTTTTTGGCCCCACCGGTGCGTGGTTCTACAAGGCCTCGAACACGCTCGACTCGATGTTCGGCTACCGCAACGAGCGTTACCGGGAGTTCGGCTGGGCGTCGGCGCGGTTCGATGATTTTATGAACTACCTGCCCTCGCGCCTGACGGTTTTGGCAGTTGCGGCAGCGGCATTTATTTTACGGCTCGATCCGGCTGCCGTATTTCGTTCAGTCAAAGCTGGCGCGAAGCTGCACGAAAGCCCAAACGCGGGCTATCCCGAAGCGGCCTTTGCCGGGGCGCTCGGCGTCACGCTCGGCGGTGAGCGGAGCTACGGTGGTGTCACCAAAACGGTGCCGACGCTCGGGCTTCGCGACGGGGCGATGGACGCCGGTACGGTCACTCGCGCCATGCGGCTCATGTACGCGGCATCGGCGCTTTTTCTTGCCGCCGGTTCGGGGATGCTGTTTGTTTTTTACCTCATCTTATTTTCAAACATACACTTATGACACAGAAACGGGTTCTTCTTTTTACGGGTGACGGCAAGGGCAAAAGCACGGCGGCGTTCGGTATGCTTGCCCGCGCGATTGGCCACGGCATGAAAGCGCGAGTCATCCAGTTCGTCAAAGCGCAGGAAGGGGTCGGCGAGGTGCTCTTTTTCACCTGCTTCGAAGAGGTGGAGTGGGATCATTACGGCCAGGGGTTTCTGCCGACCGATTCCAGTAGCCCCATGATGCAGAAGCATCTCGAAGCGGCGGAGTACGGCTTCGAGGAGGCGCTGGACGCGCTGGATTCTGACGAGTACGATTTCGTGCTGCTCGACGAGGTGTGCTTCGCCGTCTCGAAAGAGATCATTCCGCTCCAGCCGCTCATCAAAGCTATTCAAGCCGCCGAAAACAAGATCATCGTTCTGACCGGCCGCAATGCGCCGCAGGAGCTGATCGACCTGGCCGACACCGTGACCGAGATGCGCATGGTGAAGCATGGTTACGAGCAGGGATTGCTCTCGCAGGCTGGCGTGGAGGAGTGAGTCTGACGCGCTCCGGTAAAATAAAGGGCGGCGATGGCTGCCGCCCGATGGCGGTCAAAGGCTCGCCGGTGAATCGCCGACGTGCGTTGTTGCTGGCGGCCTCCATTCCGGTGCTGCTCGGCTTGTCGCTGCTGCTTGGCCCGTCCGGCGTTGGCCTGCCCGACACCTCGTCCATCTCCGGACGGGCAATCATCGATTTGCGGCTCGGACGCTTCGTGATGGGGGTGCTGGTCGGCGCAGCGCTTTCGACTTCCGGCACGGTGTTTCAGGCGATTCTTCGCAACCCGCTGGCCGAACCCTACGTGCTTGGCGTGAGCGGTGGTGCGGGACTTGGCGCGGCGTTGAGCATCCTTGTCGGCGGTAGCCTGCTCGGCGCGGCAGGGCTGCCGGTGACCGCTTTTTTCTTTGCCGTCATCACGCTTTTTGCGGTCTATGCCGTCGCGGGGCAGGGGGGCGGCGTGCCGTCGGTCTATAGCCTGATCCTCTCCGGCGTGATCGTGAGCGCGATCTGTTCGAGCGTCATCATGTTCCTCGTTTCGACGGCCAACGTCGAGGGGATGCACACGGTGATGTGGTGGATGCTCGGCAACCTCCAGCCCTCCTCGTGGGGCGACGAGCTCATCACCTTCGTGCTGATTGCGGGCGCGTCGGCGGGGCTGTGGCTGCTCTCGCCAGCGCTCAACGTGCTGACGCTTGGCCGCGAAATGGCGCACTATCAAGGGTTGAACGCCGGGCTGGTGACCGTTTCGAGCCTTTTGCTCGCCACGCTCTTGGCGGCCACGGCGGTCTCAATGGGCGGCATGATCGGTTTTGTCGGCCTCATCGTGCCGCACGTCATGCGGGCGATTTTCGGCCCCGATCACCGCTGGCTCGTGCCCGCCTCGGCCATCGGCGGCGGCGTCTTCCTCGTGCTCTGCGACCTCATCGCGCGCGTCGTTATGCCTCCCATCGAAATCCCCGTCGGCGTCGTTACGGCGCTGGCGGGCGGCCCGTTTTTCCTCATCGTGTTGCGAAAAAGGATGAAGTATGCCTGGAATGACTGAGCCGGGAGCGCCCGCGCTCGCGTTTCGCGGCGTCACCGCAGGGTACAAGGGGCGCACGGTGCTGCGTGGCGTCGATTTCGAGATTGCCGAGGGGGAGTTCGTCTCGCTGATTGGTCCGAATGGCTCCGGCAAGAGTACCCTGCTCAAGACCGCGACTGGCCTGCTCAAGGCGTCGCACGGTTCGGTGGAGGTGTTCGGGCGCGAGGTCTCGTCACTCAAACCGCGCCAGCGTGCCTCGCTCATCGGAGTGGTGCCGCAGAAGCTCGACTCGCCGATGGCCTTCACGGTGGGCGAAATCGTGATGCTCGGGCGCAACCTGCGCGGGCGCTGGACGGGGCTACAGGGGCGCGACTACGACAGCGTCGAAAAAGCGATGATCTACACCAACGTCTTCGACATGAAGGAGCGCCGCTTCAACGAACTGAGCGCCGGAGAGCAGCAGCGCACCGCGCTGGCGATGGCTCTGGCGCAGGAGCCGCGTATCATCATGCTCGATGAATCGATTGCGCACCTCGACATCAACCACAGTCAGGAGGTGCTCCGCATCCTGATGAACATCAACCGTGAGGAGAAGATCACGGTGCTGCTGGTGAGCCACGACCTTAATCTCGCCGCGCAGGTCGCCGGTCGCTTGATGCTGGTGCAGCACGGGCGGCTGGTGAAGAACGGCTCGCCGGAGGAGGTGATGCAGTCGGAACTGCTCAGCCGCGTTTATGACTGTGAATTGCGCGTGCGGCACGACCCTTTCAGCGGCAATCCGGTGGTGAGCGGCGCGCTCGACGAAATGCTGCGACGTCCGCACGTTCGTAAGCGGCTGCACGTTATCTGCGGTGGTGGCTCGGGCATCGAGTTGTTCCGGCGGCTCTCCATCGAGGGGTTCGAGCTCACCTCCGGCGTGCTCAACCGGCTCGACTCCGATGCCGAAGCGGCCCGCGCGCTCGACATCCCGTGCGCGCTCGAACAGCCCTTCTCGGCGGTCGGACGCGACGCGTTCCGGCAAGCCGCCGTGATGGTGTCGGAAGCCGACGGCGTGGTGATCGGCCCGGTGCCTATCGGCCCCGGAAACCTCGTCAATCTCCAACTCGCCGCCGAAGCGCTTGATGCGGGCAAGCCGGTCTGGATTGCCTCAGGGCTCGACAAGCGCGACTACACACCGCGTAAGGAGGCTGCCGACATGTCGGCTGGGCTTCGCAACGCCGGAGCGACGGAGTGGCAAGGAATTCAGGAACTGACGGCTCTGCTCAACCGGGCGTGGCCGGAATCGTAACAATACATGAAGAAGTACCCGTTCAGACTCGGTACCTCGTCCTACATCATTCCGGACGACATTCTGCCCAACGTGCGCTACCTCGCGGGCAACGTGCAGGATATTGAGCTGGTGCTGTTTGAGTCCGATGAATTCAGCAACCTGCCGTCGCCGGAGGTGATTTCCGAACTTGTCGCGCTTGCCGCAGAGCACGGCCTTACCTACTCGGTGCATCTGCCGCTCGACGTCTATCTCGGCAACGATGACCGCCGCGAGCGCGAACGTTCGGTGGGCAAGTGCCACCGGATTATCGAGCTGGTGCGCGAGTTGCCGAAGTCGGCGTTCGTGATGCACTTCGAGGCGGGCAAGGGGGTGGAGATCAACGAATTTTCCGACGAAGAGCGCGTGCGTTTCGCCGACAATCTTGCCGATTCAGCGAAGATGATGCTCGACGGTTGCAGCGAACCGGCCAGCATGTTCTGCGCCGAAAATCTGAATTATCCGTTCGAAATTGTCTGGCCGGTCGTCGAACAGTTTGGCTTTTCGGTGGCGCTCGACGTGGGCCATCTCGAATACTACGGCTTTCCGACCGCCGACTACCTCGAACGCTACCTGTCGCGCGCGCGGGTGCTGCACATGCATGGCACCAAAGATGGGCGCGACCACAACTCGCTGGCGTACATGAATCCGGAAGCGCTCGACATGGTGGTCGAAGCGCTGCATCGGGAGGGCAGCGAGCCGAAGGTGCTTACGCTGGAGATTTTTTCGGAGGATGATTTTCTGTCGTCGGTCGAGACGCTGGAGCGGTTTGGGGGGTGAGGGGGATTTCAATTTGGGACAAACGGAAATATCTGGAAATGGCCAGAAAGCCACGTAAAACACGACAAATTATCCGCTTGCTGCTTCTTTCGGAAAACTGGATTCTTCACTGCGTTCAGAATGACAAAGACATTTATTTTTCAATAACCGATTGAGCAACAATCTTTTTAAAACAGTCAGCTACAAATGAATTGCTTGAATGTTCACTATGAAAACTCGAACCCATGCCTGAAGTGATCTATGTCACCGGTGGCGCCCGGAGCGGCAAAAGCAGCTATGCGTTGAGGCTGGCTGAACCATACCAGCATCGGGTGTTCCTTGCCACCGCCGAGGCGTTCGATGGCGAGATGCAGCGGCGGATTGACAAGCACAAGGAGGAGCGTCAAGATCGCTTTACGACCGTTGAGGAGCCGTTGTATCTCGACAAAGCCTTGCGCGTTTTGCCGGAAGGCACGGAGGTGGTGCTGGTGGATTGCCTGACCGTGTGGCTTGGCAACATGATGCACTATCTCGGCGCCGAATCGGCAATCAACGAACGGATTGACGCCCTGCTTGACGTGTTGAGCGCTCCGCCGTGCGACATTATTTTCGTTTCCAACGAGGTAGGCATGGGCATCGTGCCAGAAAACGCGATGGCTCGTGCCTTTCGCGACCTTGCCGGGACGCTCAACAGTCGCGTTGCCGAATGTGCTTCGCAGGCGTATCTGTTGTGCAGTGGCCTGCCGCTTGTGTTGAAACAGTAGCGTCGATTTGTTTACGTCCACTGCCATTCTGAGTCCGAGGCAGTCGGGCGAAGAATCAAGAAAAACTTCTAAATTATTAGAGATATAATGGTTATGTCTATTGCCAAGAAGTGGGTGCTTCACTTTACTTCGTTTATAATGACATGAAAGAGGGCTGAGAGTATCCTGTACTACCATGTGCTTCCAAGACAGCGTTAAGCTCTCAAAGGTTTTTATCGTCAATTCAACAACTTCATCAACATCAGTACAAACCGCAATGACCGACCGTTTTCAGCAGCTTCTCGCTTCCATCAAGCCTGTCGATATGAATCTTTCGTCAGCGATTCAGGCGCATCTCGATGATTTGACCAAACCGCAGGGCAGCCTTGGGCGGCTCGAAGAGATCGCGATGAAATACTGTATCGCTACCGGAACGGCTTCGCCTTCGCTGTCGAAGAAGAAGCTCTTTTGTTTTGCCGCCGATCATGGCGTGGCAGCTGAGGGGGTTTCGGCGTATCCGGCGGAGGTGACGCCGCAGATGGTCTATAACATGCTTGGCGGCGGAGCAGCGATTAACGTGCTGTCGCGCCATGCCGGTGCCGATCTCGAAGTGGTCGATATGGGCGTGAACCACGACTTTGCCGACCACGCGATGCTTCGGCAGCGCAAGGTTCGGTACGGTTCGGCGAACATGGCTGCCGGGCCGGCGCTCACCATCAAGGAGACGTTGCAGGCGATCATGGTGGGCGCAGAGCTGGCGATCGAGGCACGCTCGCAGGGCTATGAACTGCTTGGCACGGGGGAGATGGGCATCGCTAACACCACGCCTGCGACGGCGCTCTACTCGGTGCTGCTCGGCGTGCCGGTGGCCTCCATCACCGGGCGCGGCACCGGCATCGACGACGAGCGGCTCCATCACAAAATTGCGGTGATCGAAAAGGCGATTGAGCTCAATCGCGCTAATCTCGCCACGCCGCTCGAAGTGCTTGCCGCGCTTGGCGGACTTGAAATCGCAGGCATCTGCGGCCTGATTCTCGGCGCGGCGTCGGTTGGAATGCCGGTCGTTGTCGATGGTTTCATCTCGAGCGCCGCTGCCGTGTGCGCTATCAAGCTTTCGTGCAAAACGAGCGACTACCTCTTTTTCAGCCATCTCTCGAACGAGCAGGGGCACCGCGCGGTGATGCAGAAGCTCGGCGCACGACCGATTCTCGATCTCGACCTGCGGCTCGGCGAGGGCACCGGCGCGGCGCTGGCGATGCAGGTGATCGAGGCGTCGATCAAACTTTATCGCGAGATGGCCACCTTCAGCTCGGCGGGCGTCTCGGGCAAAAATGACTGACATTATGGACTCATTTTTCGACATCCAGAAGCGGCGCGCCGACAGCGAAAGCCGCTTCATCGACTGCAACGGCTTCCGCGTTCACTACAAGCTTTATGGCAGCGGCCAGCCGCCGTTTGTCGTCCTTCTGCACGGCAGCTTTCTGAGTATGCGCTCGTGGTACGACGTGACCAGGCCGCTCTCCGAAAACGCGACGGTGCTGATTTTCGACCGTCCGGCGTTCGGGCTGACCTCGCGCCCGCTGCCGAAGCGTAGCAACGAGGTGCGCTACAGTCCAGAGGCGCAGAGTGATCTGGTCGTGGCGCTGATGGATAAGCTCGGCTTCGACAAGGCGGTGCTGGTTGGCAACTCCACCGGCGGCACGCTGGCGCTGCTGGCGGCGATTCGCCATCCGAAGCGCGTGCAGGGGCTGGTACTCGTTGATGCGATGATCTACAGCGGCTACGCCAACAGTGAAGTGCCGTCGTTCATGAAGCCCTTTATGAAACTGATGACGCCAGTGTTCTCGCGACTGATGAAGGTGCTTATCACGAAGCTCTACGACAAAAATATCCGGGGATTCTGGTATGTCAAGTCCCGCCTGTCGGATGAAACGCTGGCTGCTTTTCGGGGTGATTTGATGGTCGGCGACTGGTCACGCGGTTTCTGGGAGCTGTTCCTCGAAACGCACCGGCTTCACTTCGGCAAGCGGGTCTCTTCTGTTTCAACGCCGTCGCTTGTGGTGACTGGCGAGCACGACCTGACGGTCAAGACCGAGGAGAGCTTCCGCTTGGCCAAGGAGCTGCCCGGCGCGGAGCTGCTTGTCATACCGGACTGCGCCCATTTGCCGCAGGAGGAGCAGCCTGCCGCATTCGCCGCCGGGGTGCAGAAATTCATTGAAACGTTGGCCTGAAATGCTAAACGGACTTGTCACAGCGCTCCGGACGCTGACTGCGCTGCCGGTTCCAGGTCGGGACGCCGAGCGCTTCAGCTCGTCGCTTTACTGGTTTCCGGTGGTCGGGCTCATTATCGGTGGCATTGTGGCGCTGCTGGCCCGTGCCGGAATGGCCGCCGGATGGCCGGAGTTGGCCGCCGTGCTCGTGCTGCTGGGCGGCGTCACGCTCACCCGCGGTCTGCACGCCGACGGGCTCGCCGATCTTGCTGACGGCTTTTTCGGAGGCCGCAACCGCGAGTCGGCCTTGCGCATCATGAAAGACCCCAACGTCGGTTCGTTCGGCTCGCTGGCGCTCATCGGCATCATGCTTTTCAAATTTGTTTGCTTGCTCGAACTGGCCCGCGCCGAGGCGTACGGAATGATCGCTGCCGGAGCGATGCTGGCCCGCACAGCGCAGGTGCTGCTCGCCGCGCGGATGCCTTACGCCCGGAGCGAGGGCGGAACAGCCACGGCGTTTGTCGAGGACGCGGGTTGGCCGCATCTGGCCGTCGCGTCAATCTCCGGAGTTGCGCTGCTGCTGGCGCTGCTCGGTGGGCAGGTCGGGCTATCGGCGTTTCTCGTCATCGGCGCACTCGTCGCGTTGTTGTTCGTCGGCTGGCTGAGCCACTGCAAGATCGGCGGCATCACGGGTGACGTGCTCGGCGCGAGCAGCGAGCTGGTCGAAGCCGCCGTATGGCTCGTGGCCGCGCTGTGGGTGAAGGGGAGTTGACCACCGTAGGGTCAGGCCTCGCGCCTGTCTGGCTCCAAACCGGCAGAGTGCCACGTTGAACTAGTTCTCCTGTTGTCCACGCAGAGTCCATTTGCTTTTCGCTAGTGAAATGGAAATAGCGCAGGCTCGGGATGCTTTGCTTATCAATCGTGATATCCGTATTATTGGTCTCGAAATTTTTATTTCAAGTTTTAGACATCTTTACAACGTATGAGCAGTGATTTGATCGTGACGTTTGGCGGCGGCAAAAAGGTTAACGCCGAATTCAAGGGATTTACCATCAAGACCGATCAGTCCCCACGGGGCGGTGGCGAAGGTTCGGCTCCCGAGCCGTTCGCGCTTTTCCTGGCTTCTATCGGCACTTGCGCGGGCATTTACGTCTATTCGTTCTGCCAGAGCCGCGAGATTCCGACCGACGGCATCAAGATCGTGCAGGGCCACGAGCCCAAAGCGGGCGGGCGCGGTATCGGCAAGATTACCCTTACCATCGAGCTTCCGCCGACCTTTCCGGAAAAATACAAGGATGCGGTCATCAACGCAGCCAACCTCTGCGCGGTGAAAAAGCTCATCATGGATCCGCCGGCGTTCGAGGTGAAAACCGAAGTGGTCGGAGCCTGAGGAGTTGTGCTCTGAGGTGCCCTGAACTGTCGGGAGGTGGCGGTGTATCCGTTACGCCTGTTGTGTCCTGTCGCATGGAGTGCCACGTCGCGATGCTCCTCGCAATGACGGGGGAGGAAAAGGGCTTTTTTTTTGGCATTGATTTGCCGCTGATAGCAAAACGAAGCTCTCTTGAACATGAGCTTCACGATTGATGCTTTCAAGCAAGGCTGTCCCGGTGTGTTGTCACTGCGACAGCCTTCTTGCTTTAAACGATACTGGTCGATTCATGAAACAACACCGTGCGGGCAGACCGGTGAGCTGCCGTTCTGTCGAAGATGTTCCGAGAGTGACCTGCTTCCTGCCCGAAGGGGTGCGCCCGGAGTGCCAGCAGACTGTGGTGCTGACGCTTGACGAGGTCGAGTCGCTGCGGCTTGCCGACCTGGAGGGGCTGTACCATGCCGATGCGGCTGAAAAGATGAAGGTCTCTCGCCAGACCTTCGGGCGCATCATCAAGTCTGCCCGCAAAAAGGTTGCTGACGCCCTTGTCGGTGGCAAGACCATCTGCATCGAGGGGGGCAACATAGATCAGCCCTGTCCGAACGATGCTGCGGAAGGCGATGCTGCGTGCGTTTGCTTGCACTGCGGCCACCAGCAGCCGTGGGTGCAGGGCGTTCCGTGCCGGACGGCGCGCTGTCCGCAGTGCGGTAAACTTCTGATTCGCCAAGGGAGGTACAGCAATGTTGAGTGAGCAAACCCTCGATTTTTCCATTCTGCCGTTGCCGCGCATCCATTTCGGCGCGGGCAACCTTTCTCTGCTGCCATCATCCGTCTTGTCGTATGGCTGCAATTTGTTGTTGGTGACTGGTCGGAGCACGCTTCAGCGTTCACCGTCAGCTTTGGGATTGCTGGACGAACTTTATCGCGCTGGCATAGAGGTCGAGATTCTGGAGGTCGCGGGCGAGCCGTCGCCGGAGCTGATCGATGGTGCCGTTGAGTTGGGCCGCAAGCGCCCGTTCGATGTGGTGGCGGCTATCGGTGGCGGCAGTGTGCTCGATGCTGGCAAGGCGATTTCGGCCATGCTGCTGCAAAAGGAGCCGGTCGAGCGTTTCATCGAAGGGCGTCCGGGCATGTTGCCGCACGACGGGCGAAAGGTGCCGTTCATCGCTGTGCCGACCACCTCGGGTACCGGCAGCGAAGTGACGAACAACTCGGTCATCAGCCGCGTCGGGCCGGGCGGGTTCAAGCGCTCATTGCGTCATCCCGCTTTCGTGCCGGACGTGGCGATCATCGATCCGGAGCTGATGGTGACGCTGCCGCGCGAGGTGACTGTTTCGACCGGTATGGACGCCTTTACGCAGCTTCTCGAAGCGTATCTTTCGCCAATGGCCAGCCCCTACACCGACGCCGTCGCGTGCAGTGGCCTGGAGTGTTTTGCCCGCTCCTTCGAAGCGGCAAGCAGCGATGGTGCAGGTTCGGCTGCCGTTCGCGGCGACATTGCATACGCGGCGCTTATGTCGGGCATTGCGCTCGCCAACGCCGGGCTTGGCATCGTGCACGGCTTCGCCTCCTCGGTCGGCGGTCTGTTCTACATTCCGCACGGCACGCTCTGCGCCACGCTGCTCGCCGCTTCGACTCGCGAGAATATTCGCCAGCTCCAGGCCTCAGACGATGGCGCAGTGGGTTTGCGGAAGTTCGCTAACGCCAGCCGCATTCTCACCGGCGAGTCGTTCGCGAGCGAAGCTGAAGCGTTCGAGCGGCTCGTCGAAAAGCTCGAATCGTGGCAGGAGCAGTTCGCCTTCCCGCGCCTCGGCGAGTTCGGGGTAAGCGAAGGGGATTTCGAGGAGCTCATTGCCGCCACAAGGACCAAGGGCAACGCCACGCCGCTTGACGCAGCAGCCATGCGTAGAATTCTGGCAGCGAGGGTGTGAGTTTGAAGATCAGGCGGATCAGTCAGATCAGACTGCTTGGCGAACAAGCTGAAATTCAAAAATCCGCCGTCTCTCCTCTTGAGCTCCACCACTCGTCTCCGTAGTTGTAGTACATCTCTTCGCCTTCGGCGATGTTGCGCAGGGCGTAGAGTACCAGCTCGGTGCCGGTCGCGCTCTCTTCGCGGTAGTAGGCGACGTTGGGTTTGAAGGAGTGGTTGAACATCATGCCGTAGCCCATTGCCACAAGCCGACGGGTTTCGTCGCTGCCGTAAAAGACGTAGTTGTACAGCTCGCCGCCGATATCTTTTTCGCTGACTTCAAGCGCCGGACAGCGCTCGATAATTTCTCCCTCGTTGATCGCCTTGAGCGCGAATGCCCCGCGTCCGGCGACCGTCGATGGGCCGATTCGCACGCTGCCGCGGCAGATTCCGTCCTGCTTTTTGCGGAGAGCGTTGACGGCAACCGCGCCTGCAGCCGCTCCGGCGGCGAAGATGATGGTCGCTATGAAAAAGAGGGCTGGTGTCATGCCATTCAGTCTGTCGATGAAAAAGCGGAAAATACAAATCTCGCGGCTGAATCCATCGGGCGGATCTGGCGAAGCATGCAGGAATGTTTTCTCCGGCGGAGCGGTTCGAGTCGGAGAGGTTTTTGTTAACCATGTCTGAAGAGTTGTGCCGATGATCGATCAAGCGCGTCAATCCGTTCTCACCGTCGATGGGGTGTCGAAAAGTTACCTCATGGGCGAGGTGACCGTCAAAGCGCTGCACAATATTTCGCTCGATTTCGGGGCGGGTCAGCTCGTGGTGCTGCTCGGCGCATCGGGTAGCGGCAAATCGACGCTGTTGAACATCGTCGGAGGGCTCGACGTGCCCGATACCGGCAAGGTCACCTTCCAGGGCGTGGATATCAACGCTTCGGGCGAGGAGGGGCTGACCGCCTACCGTCGTCGTTCGATCGGCTTCGTGTTCCAGTTTTACAACCTCATTTCAAGCCTCTCGGCGCTCGAAAACGTGCAGCTGGTGACCGAGCTGGTCGAAAACCCGATGCCTGCAGACGAAGCGTTGCGCCTCGTCGGCTTGGGCGACCGCATCAACCATTTCCCCTCCCAGCTCTCCGGCGGCGAGCAGCAGCGCGTCGCTATCGCTCGCGCGGTTGCCAAACGCCCGGAACTTCTTCTCTGCGACGAACCTACCGGCGCGCTCGACTACAGCACAGGCAAGCTCGTGCTTGAAGTAATCCAGAAGGTCAACCGCGAGCTTGGTACGACGACGCTCATCATTACGCACAACGTCTCTATCGCTGGAATGGCTGATCGGGTTATTACGTTGCGAAGCGGCAAGGTGATTGAGGATCGCCGGAATGAAGCGAAAATTGCGCCTTCGGAGTTGTCGTGGTGAGGAGGGGATTTTTTGATGACGATTTGCCATGTATCGGCATAATCGCTCCATTCAGGAACTATTCAACCCACCATGAAGCCAGACCATAAGCTCTTCAATCTCGACAAAAAAGAGATCGAGGAACATATGCCTGACATTGTAAAGGCCGTTTCAAAACCCAACTACAGGGCACCTCTAAAAACTTATTGCGCGGCCCGATTGCGGCGTTGGGTGGTGCTCGAAATCCTCATGTACACTGCGTACATTCCGGTTTCTGCGCTCCATCCGCCTTGCACTCCGCTCGCTCATGACACTTTTTAGAGGTGCCCTACATTTGCCAGAAGTGTGCGAGGG
>CBEUNJ010000014.1:0-21945 GCA_965544465.1 uncultured Chlorobaculum sp. | reverse complement strand
GTTGAAAGAGGTTATAATTAGTTCTTTTTTGTGGCGTGATAAGAAGTCACCTTGTTGTTATTAGTGCAACTGCCATGGCGCAACTACCATGCCAACACGTGGAGAGTTGCTTCTGATCTATTGCACGATAATGAGTAACAAGTCCGCATTCCACGCTTGCGGAGTGACTTCTTTGTGAGGAAATCGCTACGTTTTTGTGGGGTTTGCCGGAAAACCTACAATGTTGTGGTTTTTCTGGCGATCAGGGATTGAGCCGGAGTTGAATCACTTACTTTTTCTCTTTGGGATCGCGCAGATATTTCATGTCGATGTTCAGGGTCATCTTCTGGCGGTCAAGATTGAAGCGCGAATCGGAAAACGAGGGCGGCCCCATTTTCAGCTTTGGATTGTTCGAGGTGCCGAACCCCTCTTTGGGAATACCGAGGAATCCCTTGTCCATCTTGCCGTTGCCGTTCTCATCGTGCAGCACGCTGACTGCGTACGTGCCGTAGGGAACGTTCCTGAACAACACCACGCAATGCTTTCCAGCCGGAACGCTTGTTCCTTCGATGGCCTTGCTGTTGTTATCGGGGAACCCCTTTTTGTTGTTGAACAGCGCAACGCCGATGGTTCCGTCGGCACTGCGGATGTTGTCGATGTAGACCTCGATGGTGCCTTTTGGGGGCGACGTTGGTTCCGCGCTCGCCGGAGCCGATAGTGCGGAAAGCAGCAAAAAGAGGGGCAGCGTTTTTTTCATCGTTTAACATGATCGTATTGACGGAGATTGTATCATCAATATATGCGTTCTTTTGGGCCAGTTCCGGAGTTTACCTTTTGTTGATGGAAATTGTCAGGCCTCCGCTCTCTTCCGTACATTAAAAAAATCTGTCCAAGAACAACTATTTGCTCAGAGTTGCTACAAAAAAAGGAGCAAATCATGTCAGTTGAATCAACGCTTCAGTTTGCCGCCGATGCCATTGAGGATGCTCGCAAACGCCTCGAACGGGCGCGGGCCGATGCTGATGACGATTACGAAATCAAGCAGGCGCTGCAGCATCTCGATGATGCTTCGGAGTATGTCAGAAAAGCTGTGATGGAGATCAGGCAGCAGAGCTGAACGTGCATGGTCAGCCCTGCTGAAGGAGGGCGCGGTCAGAAGCTGTAAGCTACGCCGAGGGATACGACCGGGTAGTACTGGAGGTATTCGAGGTCTTTTTCTATATTGGCGGTCTCTTTTTCAAGGCTTTCGTCGAATCCGGGAATGCTCGACGCCGTGTCTTTTGTTGGCTCGAGCGTGACATTCGGTTTGCCTTGGAACAATACTCCGATATCAACGGTGATTTTCACAGAGCTGCCCTTGCTTAGGGCGTTGCCCCAGCCAATTCCCAGATACGGGGATGCTTTCCTGAAATCGATTGTACCATTTACATCACCGATGTCGAGGATCTCGTACTTTATGCCGCCGATGTCAAGCATTGGCCCGTCAGGCTGAGCGACGCCGGTTACTTTGCTGTTATTGATGAAGATGCCGGAGGTGACTTTGAACCCGTTGTCGAATGGGTGATAATCGAGTAACAGCGGGACCGATCTGAGTTTGACCGTGTAGTTGTACTCTGTGCCGCTCTCTATGCCGGAGCCATCGTAGCTGAAGACGTTCAGACCGCTTCGGAAATTAAGCCTGGAGAGAAGGCCGATCGTTACTTCGCCTCCTATACCGGCAGTGCCACCTCTAAGCCCGACGGCAACGTTTCCTGTTTTTGCTGAAGCCGGGGCGATTGAGCTGAAGGTGAGTAACGCTGAAAGAAGTGTTGTGCTGAAAATTTTGTTTTGCATGCCCGTTGGTGTTTTGCTAATCCTTGAGGAAGGTGTGGCTATATATGCGGGCGTAATTAAAAACAAAATCTGAGCAATACCAAAAGTAACGTTAAACCTGTCAATGCTTGCGTTTTTTTATCTCATTGGTTTCCCGTAAGCTCAGTGAGCCATTATTTTTATTTCTACAGATGACTCTCTATTTTATTTGCTGTTTTTACGTCTTTTCTGAATGCTCAACGATAAATTACTGACCAATGCAAAGCAGTACTCCTTTTGATTTTCAGAACGATGTCATTGAACAAAGCAATTTTCTTCCGGTGCTGGTCGATTTCTGGGCGCCTTGGTGCGGCCCGTGTCGAAGCCTTGCGCCAGTGCTTGAGAGCCTTGCCGAGCGTCATGTGGATCAATGGAAGCTTGTCAAGGTCAATACCGAGGAGTTTCCCGATATTGCGTCCCGATACGGCGTCAGGGGCATTCCCAATGTGAAGCTTTTTTCTCACGGTGAGGTGATTGACGAGTTTACCGGCGCGTTGCCAGAGCATCAGATCGAACAGTGGCTTGCAAAAGCGCTGCCGAGTCCCTGGACAGAGCAGGTGCAGCGTGCTTCCGCCGAAATAGCTGATGGTAATGAGGCCGCCGCCGTTACGCTGCTCGAAGAGGTGCTTGCCAATGAGCCTGGCAACGCCAAAGCCGCTGCGATGCTGATTCGCCTGATTCTTTTTTCGCGCCCTGAAGAAGCGCTGCGCTTTGCCGAACGGCTTGAGGGGGAGTCGGAATATGCCGATCTGAGTGAGGCTGTTCGAACTCTTGGTGTGCTTCTGATGCGCCCCGCTGACGAGCTGCCAGAGGGCGAGTCGAAAGAGGCTTACGGCTCGGCTGTCGAAAGCTTGCGGGCTGGTGATCCGGACGGCGCGCTTGACCGCTTTATCGGCGTGCTTCGGGAGGATCGCTACTACGATGATGACGGATCGCGCAAAGCGTGCATCGCCATTTTCCGTCTGCTCGGCGAAGAACACGCTATCACCATGAAGTATCGTCGAACCTTTGATCGCGCGTTTTGAACAGAGGAGTTAGCTGATCGCTTTTTTCCCTAGCCCTTTTTGCAGGGACGGTTCCTGAACTATCAGAAGCACTTGACGAAATCGTCGTGTCATGTTACAGGACTTATAAGTCCTTGATATATAGCAAGTTATAATTTCTTGGGCTAAACGGCGGGCACAAAAAAAAGCAGCATGACGTACCCCTATACATCATGCTGCACATGTAAACTATGTAAATCAACGGGCGTTGATTATATGGTTTACTTGCGATTAATATATGTCGGAAAATATGATTCACAAAATGGAATCGTCGATTGTTTGACAAATTCTTCAACTTTGTTTCAAGGCTTCGCCTTGGTTTTCTGACGAGTGCGGGGTGGTGGGAGCTGTTTCCGGGGTGGCGGTGACGTAACTCTCTGCATGTTCCGTTCATTTCGGCCCTTTTGCCACCGGATAGGTTGTCCGGCGGCAGGTACTGAAAAGGCAAGTGGTTTACGGACTTACAGGTTTGTCACATAAAAGCAAGCGAACTTGAGGTAGCTGGTTTCGGGCATGGCGAGCAGAATCGGATGATCCGGCGGCTGCGAATTGCGGGCGATGAGCCTGAGCTGTTTGCCTGCGTGGAGCGCGCTGAGCTGGACGGCGGCGAGAAAATCCTCTTCGGAAACGTGGTGCGAGCAGGAGGCTGTGCAGAGAAATCCTTCGTTTTTGACGAGATGAAGCCCGAGCCGGTTGAGCTTTGTGTAAGCCTTCAGGGCGGTCGGCACGGTTTTGCGGCTCTTGGTGAAGCTCGGCGGATCGAGAATCACCAGGTCGTAGCTGCGGTTTTCATGCCTGAGTTGTCCGAGTGCCTCGAATGCATCGGAGGTGAACACCGAGAAGTTCTCCATTCCGTTCATCCGTGCATTCTGTTCGGCCCGTTGCAGCGCTTCCTGCGATATATCGACCATCGTGGTCGAGCGCGCACCGGCGTGCATCGCGTTGAGCGCAAAACCACCGTCGTTGGTATAGACATCAAGTACGTTGGCACCTGTGGCGTATTTGCGGATGTGGCGGCGGTTTTCGCGTTGGTCGAGGAAAAATCCGGTTTTTTGTCCTTCGAGGATGTTGACCCGGTAGCTGATGCCGTCGTCATTGATGACCTGCCATGCGTCGTTTTCATCACCGAACACCATCTCCTTGTAGAGCGGCAGTCCTTCGAGTTCCCTGAGCGGCGATTCGTTGCGCAGCACGATCGCTTTTGGTGCGAACAGTTCCTTGAGCACTTCGGTGATGAGCGGCAGGTGATTTTCCATGCCAGCCGAGAATGATTGCAGCACGAAGGCCTTGTCGAACCGGTCGATAATCAGGCCGGGCAGGCCATCCGATTCGCCATGCACAAGCCGCCAGGCGTTGGTTTGGCTTTTCGGATAGATTTTTTCGCGCAGCTTGAGTGCTTCACCGAGTTTACTGCGGAAAAATTCGCGGTCGGGTTGTGTTTCGTCTCTACTCAGCAGCCGGAAGGCGATCAGCGAGTGGGGGTTGAAGAAGCCGGTGCCGAGCAGGCGTCCGTCGTGGGTGAACAGTTGCACGGTTTCGCCAGCGGCGATGTCGCGCGGAACCTCTTTGAGCTCGTTGCTGAAAACCCAGAGGTGGCCGCTGAGCAGCCGACGGTGCTCTTTCGGTTTGAGGTAGAGTGCGTGCATGGATCGAAAACTCCGAAGTGCGTGTTTTGATAGGGACAGGATTTGGAGTAAAATAACATTTCATGACAATCCGCCTCATTCGGGAGACACATTCCCGTAACGTGAGGCTTTCGGGGCGTTTCTGCTCCGTCAGAACAACGATGAAAAGGTAAGGGAGAGGGTGATGAAGGGAGTGATTCGGGCGATGTTTTTCATGGTTTTGCTGGTTGCCGCTGGTTGTGCGCAGATGCGAACCGTTTCGCGGTTGCCGTCAGCGCCGGGTGAATCGGTGGCGTTGACGCCGGAGCTGACGGCGCTTTACCGTAAGGTCGCCTCTCGCACCAGCAAGATTGAGTCGCTTGATGGCTATGCCGATCTGTATCTCAACACACCAAAGCGCAAGACCAAGGCGTACTGTAACGTCCAGCTTCGCAAGTCACGGGATGCTCGCCTGATCGTGAGCGCCGGTATTCTCGGCTGGCCCGTGGCCGACATCTGGATCCGTCCCGACTCGCTGTTCGTCAACGACATGCTGAACAACCGGTTGCTGGTTGGTCGCAACAGCGGTGAGAATCTTGGCAAGATTATCGGTCTCAACGCCGGTTTCGGCAAACTGACCGAAACACTGTTCGGTGTTCCCGATATGACCGAGCCGGTCAGCGCAATTGAGTCGGTCAGAGAGGTGGGCGCTCTGGTGTGCTACAATGTCAGGTCGGCCAATGGCTTCAAGGAGCTGTTTGTTAATTCCCTGTCGAAAGAGTTGGAGGGAATTACCTATTTCGATGTTTACGGTCGCAGAACCGCCGAGTTTCGCTTTGTCGATTACCAGACCAAGCCGCAGGATTCGATGGCGCTTGTGGCGCCGAAAGAGATCGATATGACGCTGTTTGGCCGTGATGATCCGGAGGGGTCGAGAAGCCTGACAGTGGTCTATGACGAACGGGTTCTCAACCCCGACCATTTCACTATCAGGTATAAGATGCCTTCGAAGGCGCACATGGTCAATCTCGATGAAGTGACCCGGTTGCCGTGGCTGTGATCAAGATCGGGGAAAAAACGAAAGGCCCCCGTTTTGGAGGCCTTCGTTGAGCAGCATTTCGCTACAGCGAATTATTTTGCAGCGTTGTAGTTTTCGTTGATAAACTCCCAGTTGAGGAGATTGTCGATAACGGCGGCTACGTGGTCGGGGCGGCGGTTTTGGTAGTCGAGGTAGTAGGCGTGTTCCCAGACGTCGATGCAGCAGAGTGGAGTTTGGCCAACGGTCATCGGGTTCTGGGCGTTGGCGGTTTTGACAACCTTCAGCGTGTCGTTGTCGAGCACCAGCCAAGCCCAGCCACTGCCGAACTGGGTTGCGGCGGCGGTTTTTAGCTCCTCCTTGAACTTGTCCACGCTGCCGAAATCCTCGACGATTTTTGCAGCTATATCGCCGGTCGGTTCGCCGCCACCGTTCGGGCTGAGGCAGTTCCAGTAGAAACTGTGGTTCCAAGCCTGTGCGCCATTGTTAAAAACGCCTGCTTTGGAGGCCTCATCTGCCGTCTTGAGGATAACCTCTTCAAGCGTCATGGAGTCAAACGGCGTACCTTCAACCAGTCCGTTAAAATTTTTGACGTAGGCTGCATGGTGCTTGCCATAGTGAAAACCGATGGTATTGGCCGAAATATGCGGTTCAAGAGCATTGTCGGCGTATGGGAGTGCAGGTTGCTGATAAGCCATAGTTTAATTTGATTTTTATGATTGAGCAGACTACGTTAAGAATTATCCCAATAACCGGCCTTCTGACCTTGTTAGTTTCAGCAGGCGGGAATTAATTCGATTCAGTTGTACCAGACCTTTTTGATAGTGCGGAAGAAGATGGTGGTTGCGTTGCGCTCATTGCCGGTATTCCTGTCGTTCATGGTCGTACTCAGCGGCTGCGGTTTGCAGCAAGAGAAAGCGCTCGATGCAAACGATCTTCGTTTCGCCGATTTTTATGGCGATTATCTTGCCCGTTCAGGCGTAACCACCAAAGGCAAGGCTGCGCCATATACCGATCTCACTCCAGCCGAACTCGATACGCTGTTTGCGCGGCACGGTCTTGATCAGAAGACCTTCGATGCCAAGTTGGAAACCTATGCACAGAACCCTCGACTTTGGCGCAAGGTGCTCGAACGGGTTCAGAAAGATCTTCACCACAAACAGTAGCGAAGTCATGGATCAGTTACCATTGCTTGTCGGCGTGACCGGCGGCATCGGCAGCGGCAAGAGTACCGTGTGCGCGATGCTTGCCGGATTGGGCTGCGAGCTGTTCGAGGCCGACCGGGTTGCCAAGGAGTTGCAGCTTCATGATCCCGAGGTCATTGCCGGTATTGAGGAGCTGTTCGGCAGCGACCTCTATCACCGCGACGATTCAGGCGTGCTTTCGATCGACCGCAAAGCTATCGCCGCTATCGTTTTTTCCGATCCTAAAAAGCTCGAAGCGCTCAATCGTCTCATGCATCCCAAAGTTCGGGACGCGTTCCAGCGCGAAATTGTACGCTGCGCACGTGAAGGAAAACGGATGTTGTGTAAGGAGGCGGCGATTCTGTTCGAATCGGGTATGGATCAGGAGCTTGATCGCATCATCGTGGTAGCGGCTGGCGATGGCGTGCGGCTGGAGCGCGCCGTGGCGCGAGGCATGGGGAGCCGCGAGGAGGTCAAACGGCGTATGAAAGCGCAGTGGCCACAGGAGCAGTTGATCGAGCGGGCGCACTATGTGATTTTCAACGACGGCACCATTGACGAACTGCGCTCGCAGGTCGAACAGGTGTATCGGAGTCTTGAACGTCTGGTTGCCTCACTCTGAAATCGCTTCGGCCAAGAGCGGCAGCGAAACGCGGTAACGGTAGGAGGTGTCGGTGTGCGTGTCGGGGAACTCTTCGTAGCGGTGCGTGATGCCGAGTTCCGAGGCGCGTGCGGTGAAGCGGCGGTGGCCGAACTGGAGGTTGTACTCGTCCAGCGAACCGCAGTCCAGATAGAGCAGGCCGAGCGAGCCGAGGGTGTCCTGATAGCGAGTCTCTTCGAGCATCGTCAGCGGGTCGAACCGTTTCCAGCGATTCCATCGCTCTGGAATGATCTGGCAAGTGCGCGGCTCGAACGGCAGATGCATGTTCGCCGGAGCCGGTTTTGACGGGTCGGGATCGTAGCAGGCGGACATTGCCATTGCGTCCAGCAGGGCGAACTCTCCTTTCGGCTTCTTGTCGAGCGACTCCCAGCGGTCAAAGAACGCGGCAATGTTGCCATCGTAGCGTTCGAGAATCCGCGCGGCGTTCGGGAAATTCGTGCGATAGCTGAGCTCGAAATCCATATCTCCGCTGTGGCAAGCGAGGGCTGAAAAGCGTCCCGGATGCCTCATGCCGAGCCTCAGCGCGCCGAAGCCGCCTGACGATTTTCCGGCGACCGCGCGGTGTCGCGCTTCCGGCAGGGTCTGGAATGTGCGGTCGATCTGGTCGATCAGCTCGTCGGTGAGGTAGGTTTCATACGCGCCCGTCGCTTCGGAATCGACGTACTGCGAGCCTCCGTAGCGGGTCATGCAGTCTGGCATCACCACGATCACTTCGGGCATTGCGCCTTCGCGGATCAGCTCTTCCACCATCTCCGGCACGGTTTTGCGGCCAAATCCGTAGTTCAAAAAGCTCATGCCAGTTGAGGCGAATCCCGCCAGCAGGTAGATCACCGGAAAGCGTTTTGTTCCATTGTAGGAGGGTGGCAGATAGACTGGCACGTAACGCAGCGCTGGATCGCCGAGCGGGTTGTCTTTCAGCACCTCGCTTTCAATGGGCTCGAACAGGAGGGTTGGGTGATTTGTGTCTAGATGCTTCATGCCTGTTGATTGTCCTGCATCTGCTGTTTGTTGCGCTTTTTCTGGACGACGGCTGAAATATAGATACTGATTTCATACAGCAAAATCATCGGCACGGCGATAACCGTCTGCGTCACCATGTCGGTCGATGGGGTGACGACAGCCGCGATCACCAGCATGGTCACGACCGCGTGACGGCGGTAGAAGCGCATGAAGGCTGGAGTCAGCAGCCCGATTTTGGAGAGCACGTAAGAGATGAAGGGCAGCTCGAACACCAGGCCGGTCGTCAGCAGCGTTCCCATGAAGAAGCTGATGTAGTCCTGGATGGCAATGTTGTTCGTGATGAGATTTGAGCCGAATCCGGCAAAGAACTTCAGCGAAATTGGCAGAAAGATGAAGTAACCGAACGCGATGCCCGAAAAGAAGCAGGCCGAGATGAACAAGATAATGAAACGGCTGGCCGCTTTTTCCGTGTCGTGCAGGCCGGGCTCCACAAATTTCCATATCTGCCAGACAAGAAAGGGGAAGGCGAGCACGAAGCCCGAGAAAAAGACCACCTGAAAGTACAGTGAGAGCTGGCCGTATGGCACCAGGTTTTGCAAGTGAATTTCGGGGCCGCTTTTCTTGAGAGGGCCGATGAGCACGTCGTTGACCAGGTAGTCCGAAAAGAAGGCGCTGGCAATGGCCGCTACCAGAAATGCAATACCGCCTCGGATAAGTCGCCAGCGAAGCTCGTCGAGATGATCGATGAATCCCATTCCTTCCGCTTCCGGCACCTCGTCGCCAAGGGCCTCTTCTTCGGGATACCTCGTTGCTGCGCGTTGCTGGGTCAGGGCTCGCTTCTCTGCTTCGGGGGCCTCGACGGTTTCAAGCGCTGAGGACTCTTCAGATGCGTCCGTGTTTTCTTCTTTTACCGGTTCATCAGCCTTGACGGGGAGCAGTTCATCTCCGGCCTTTTCATCGGCTCCCTGGCCGTCAGTTGGTGGTGTCGTTGGTTCGCTGTCGTTACTCATCTTGAATTACGGAGCCGAATTGCCGTGACCGGCAGTCGCTGTTCAGAAAAAAAATCAGGAAGGATGCGGGGGGCCACGCTCCTGTGGTTTGTCTTGCAGGAAAAGCCCATAATCCGCTTTATAGTAACAAAGAGAGCCGTTGTGCGCAAATGGTTTTTTAGCACGGCAGCCGGGCCGGAGAGCGCCGGGAACGACTTGCCGCGCAGGACGATTTGTTCAATCATGGAAATATCGATAACTTCACCCGGTTTTACACGCCAGCACCCGCAGGGCATTCGAGTGCGCACACATAGCCAGAAACGTCTGTGAATATCAATGAGGTTACCTCTTCCGTTACCGAAGAGCTGAAATTGTTTCAGGCACGGTACAAAACCGTCCTGCACTCCAGCAATAGTCTGGTGGACAAGGTTACCCGTTACGTCCTCCGGCAGCAGGGCAAGCAGATTCGCCCGACGCTGGTGATTCTTGGTGCAAAAGTTTGCGGCGGCGTGGGCGATGTGACCTACCGCGGAGCTATCATGGTGGAGCTGCTCCATTCGGCCACGCTGATTCACGATGATGTGGTGGACGGCGCGGAGATGCGGCGCGGTATTCCTTCGATCAATGCGCTCTGGAAAAACAAGATTTCCGTCCTGATTGGCGACTACCTGCTCTCCAAAGGGTTGCTCTATTCGCTGGAGCACAGCGATTTCCGTTCGCTTCATCTGGTTTCCGACGCGGTGCGGCGCATGAGCGAGGGCGAAATTCTCCAGATCCAGAAGACCCGCAGCCTCGACATCACCGAAGAGGATTACCTGAGCGTCATCGCCGACAAGACCGGTTCGCTCATCGCCACCTCGTGCGCTATCGGCGCGGCCAGCGCCACCGATTCCGAGGAGGAAATCGCTTGCCTGAAGCACTATGGCGAGTACCTTGGCCTGGCCTTCCAGATTCGCGACGATCTGCTCGACTACACCGGCGACTCCAGGAAAACCGGCAAGCAGCTTGGCATCGACATCAAGGATCGCAAAATCACCCTGCCGCTCATCTACGCGCTTAGGCAGTCCGACAAGGCGGAGCAGAACAATATCAAGTCGATTCTGAAAAGCTCACGCAAACGCTCAGTCAGAACCCGTGAGGTGATCGATTTCGTCACCCGCAAGGGCGGGCTTGAGTACGCCGCCACGGTCGCGGAGGGTTTTGCGGACAAGGCGCTTGAAACGATCGCCGGTTTTCCTGAAAGCCCGGCCCGGCGCTCGCTTGAGCTGCTCGTCGATTTTGTCATGAAACGCCAGCATTGAGAATCTCTTGAGGCTCCAGCCGTTCGTCAGGCATCAATAGTTTCCAATCCGTACAGATGAAGAAAGTTCTGATAGTCATCCTGCTGTTTGTCGCAGCGATTGTCGGTATCGACAAGTTTTTGCTTCCATATTACACTAAAAGCGGAGAGCAGACCACCGTACCGGATGTGCGGAACATGACCTACGCGCAGGCCTCCAAAATATTGCAAAAGGCGGGCCTCAAGGCCATGAAAAGCTACAATGTTCGCTACCTGCCCAACGTGTCGCCCGATCAGGTGATCGATCAGATGCCTGCCCCCTCATCGGTGGTCAAGCCGGGCCGCAACGTCTATCTCGTATTGAACCGGAAAGACAAACCAAGCTATCCGATGCCCGATCTTGCCGGTCGTACCGAGCATGAGGCCCGGCAGGCGCTGAAGCGGCTCGGCATGGTGATTTCCAGCGTGCAAACCCAGGCCATTTCCGATCCCGATGAGGATGGGCGCGTGCTCAGCCAGTCGGTTCCGCCAGATGTGGTGCTCAAATCTGGCAGCGAGGTGTCGTTTATTGTTGGCAAGCTCGAACAGGAGCCATCCAGCACCATGCGGGTGATCGTGCCAGATGTGCTCGGCATGTCGATCGATCAGGCGCGAACCATTCTGATCCGCAGCGGCCTGTCCATTGGCAAGGTTCGTCATGAACGTTCGACACTCTTGGTTCCCGATACCGTCATCAGCCAGAAGCCGTCGGCCAACGCGATGGTGCAGTCCGGCCGTCCGGTCGATATGACGGTCGCCGCCGACAAAGACGCTTCGTATTGACGAACGCATCTGCCTGTTCCTTTGCCGCTGGTCTGCATCGTTTCCATGAGAAGACCATCGGTCTCATTCATTTCTCCGTTCATCTTCCCCTTCGTGTTCATCCGGTAAACGAGATTCCTGCCGCAGGTTCTCGCTTCTTTCATTACCATAAAGAGAGGGGCGCGCCGAAACGTACCGGCTTGATCTTCCTGATGTGCATGATGTTGCACAGCATTCTCGACGTGCTGTTTGGTGATGAAAGGCATGCCCCGTTTGTCGGGGTATGTTGATTGCAGGGGCTGGATGATGAATGAGATTACCTGCTGCTGTTGTTAGTGGTGGTTAGCGCTGCGTTTGGCGGTGAGCTGTTTGTGAGGGGCACGGGTTGGCGTTGCCTTCGTGCTGCGTGTCGCGTTTTCCATTATTGCGATCACTATCGTGGTGTTCGTGACATTGATCCCTGAGTTGTTTGTGGTGATCAACTTGGGGGTTGCTGTTTATGATGAGACGGCGGCTGTCAATCCGTTCTTTCGAACGTCACCGGTAGTTGGTGTTTTTGTACTCATCGCGCATGTCCTTGATGCCGGTGGTGCGGTCGTTGCCGTCGCTGATGATGCCGAAGTATTCAAGGATGATTCGGAAAACAAGCCAGAGTCCGGCGAAAAGAAGTCGAATGCTTTCGGCTATTGTGCTGAAGAGCTTCATAACATGATGGTGTTGAATCGTGGTCAGGAAACATCGCAGGCACTTCCCGCCGCGTGCTGGGTAAAGCGGAATATAAAAAAGCCACTCGACTGAATGGCTTTTTTCATTGTTATGACCAAGAATGTGATTACTCCTTAATCTGTTTCTCGGCTTCCAGCCAATCCTCTTCGTGCGTGCCGTGCGTCATGCCACGCTCCACCCAGCGGTAGTAAGCGGCAACGCGGATATGCTCTTCGCTCATTATTGGCGCAGCTGGCGATGTTTTGCGGGTTCTTGTAGTTTTTGCCGGTTTGGCTTCACCTTTTGCGGCCTTGCGCGTGGTTCTCGGTTTTGTGGTTTTTGTGGCGTCCGATTTCTTTGCGGCTTTCGGTTTGGCTTCGGCGGTTACGGCAGCTTTTTTGGTCATTGTTTTCTTGGCCGGGGTTTTCGGCTTCTCGGTGGCGGTTGCTTTTTTAGCCATGGTATTCAGGTCTTCTTCGAGAAAGATATTTTATAAAATAATAACAGTAGTTCTGTACAGAACGCTCAGTAAAAATAGAGCACGCTGGCGGCAGGAAAGATAACCAATTCAGGTGACGAGTCTCAGGAAAATTGTCATTTTTTCACCAAGGCGTAACGGGTGAGCATGGAGCATTGATCATGGATATACAGGGGGCGCGGTATTCTTTTTACGTTTTTGTACTCCGGTTTTGAAGATCGCCGGGAATGAGATCATCGAGAGAATAGCGATGGCTTGCACCATCATGAACAGGTCTTTTGGTACCATCGTGTTGACGGCAAGGCCGCCGTAGTCGAGCCAGGCAAAGAGCAGTGCGGAGGCGATGATCCACGCCGGATTGGAGCCCGCCAGGAGCGCGACGGCGATACCGATGAAGCCTGCGCCAGAGGTCAGGCCCGCTTCGTACCAGTGCCGGTAGCCGAGCACGAGGTTCGCCGCGCCGAGTCCGGCCATCGCACCGCCGAGCGCCATCGCTCCGAGGATATGGCGGCCAGTCTCGATACCGGCATGGCGTGCGGCATCGGGGTTCAGGCCGGTGGCGATCATCTCGTAGCCGTAGCGCGAGCGGTAGAGTATGATTGCTGTCCCTGCAATCATAACAAGTGCGATGAAGAGCGAGAGGTTTGCCGGGGAGTGCCAGTCGAGCTTGAAGAGCTGGTCAAAGCCCGGCAGCTCTCCGCCGCTGATGATCGCTGGGGTGTGCACGGTCGAGGGCACAGCGAAGTGGTTGGTGAGCAGGTAGCCGACCAGGCCGAGCGCGATGAAATTGAGCATGATGGTTGAGATCACCTCGTTGACGCCGTAGCCGACCTTGAGCCAGCCGGCGAGCAGGCCCCACGCGCCGCCAGAGGCCATCGCCGCAAGCATCAGTGCGGGCGCGGCAATGAGTGCCGGAGTGCCCGCCGGAAGTGCGATGCCCGTGAGCGCGGCGGTCATCGCGCCCACAAGGAGCTGGCCTTCGCCGCCGATGTTGAAGAGCCGTACCTTGAAGGGCAACGCCACGGCAAGGCCGGTGAAGATGAGCGTCGTGGCGCGGAAAAGCACCTGCCCGCCGCCGTAGCCGGAGGAGAAGGTCGAGCGGAGCATCTTCTGCCAGACGGCGAGCGGATCGGTTCCCGTGGCCGCGATGATGAGGCTGCCCGCCGCAAGGGCGAACAGGAGCGAGAGGGCCGGGATGAATGGTTCGATGCGTTTCGGCGACATAAGTTGTCCGTTGCGATTCAGGGTTCAGGTGATGTGCAAGCCGATCTCTTGCTCGAAGCCCGATTCGTGCTCGCGTCCTTTCCTGACTTCATCCGGATTGAATTCACGGCGGATCGCCCCTTTGTAGAGGCAGCCGATGCGGGTTGAGAGCGCGATCAGCTCTTCGAGTTCCGAGGAGATGAGCAGGATGGCGAGCCCTTTCTGGCGGGCGTCGATGATGCGCTTGTGGATCTGTGCGATTGCTCCAATATCGACGCCGCGCGTGGGCTGGGCGAGCACGAGCAGCTTGAGTAGGGGCCGCTCCATTTCGCGCGCCACCACCACCTTCTGCTGGTTGCCGCCTGAGAGCGAATCGACGGGCGGATTGGAGCCGGGTGAGCTGCTGCGGATGTCGTAGCGCTCAATCATTGCCGCCGCATTTTGCCGGACAGCCTTGCGGTCGAAGCCGATACCGCGATGAAACGCTGGCTCGCGGTGGCGTCCAAGAATCAGGTTTTCGGCGATGCCGTATTCGGCCACGACCGCCGACTTCAGGCGGTCTTCGGGAATCATCGAGACGCCGAGTTCGGCAATCTCCACCGGACTGAGCCCAAGCGTTGGCTTGCCGCCAATCCTGATCGATCCTTCGGTTCTGCCGTCGCGATCATACGTGCCCCACAAGAGCGAGAGCAGTTCGCTCTGGCCGTTGCCCTCCACGCCCGCGATGCCGTAGATTTCGCCCGCTCGCACCATGAGGCTGAGTCTCCGCAGCTTATCTATCCCCTCCGGCGAAATGTAGCTGAGCTTGTTGAGCTCAAGCACCGCCTGTTGCGGCGTCTGTTCCGGATTGGCAGTGCGCAGCAGCACGTCGCGCCCAACCATCATTCGTGCCAGCTCCTCTTTGGTTGTCGCGGCGGTCTGGACGGTGCCGACGAGCCTGCCCTTGCGCATGACGCTCACCGCGTCGGAGACAGCGAGTACCTCGTGGAGCTTGTGGGTAATGAGTAGAATCGTCCGCCCTTCAGCCGCCAACGAGCGGAGCGTGGCGAAGAGCCGCTCGGCTTCGGGAGGAGAGAGCACGGCGGTCGGTTCGTCGAGAATCAGGATGTTCGACTTTCGGTAGAGCAGCTTGAGAATCTCCACGCGTTGCTGCTGGCCGACCGAGAGCGACGAAACACGGGCGTCGGGGTCGATCTCCAGGCCGTGCTGCCCTGCGAGCTTTTCGATCGCTTTGCCAAGGCGCTTGCCCGGCAGCATAAAGCGGCTCTCTTCCTTGCCGAGAATGATGTTTTCCGTCACCGAGAGCGTTTCCACCAGCATGAAGTGCTGATGCACCATGCCGATTCCGGCTTCGATCGCCTCGTGCGTTGAACTGAAGTTGCGCATTGCGCCGTCGATCTCAATCGTTCCCGAATCGGGCCGGAGCAGCCCGTAGATGATGTTGGAGAGCGTGCTTTTGCCCGCGCCGTTTTCGCCGACCAGCGCGTGAATCGTGCCCGCCTTGATGGCAAGGCTCACGCTGTCGTTGGCCTTGAGCGCGCCGAACTGTTTGGTGATGCCGGAGAGCCGAACCGCTGTCGCCATGCCCTCTCCCGTTAAATCCAGCTCAACACCGTCTTGATCGCCTCCTTGCTGTCGAGGGCGACCCGGTAGGCCAGTTCAAACTGACTGACCGGAAAGACGTTGGTGAAGAACCTTTCGGTGTCGAGCACCTCACGATCGAGCAGCGCCTGCGCGGCGTCAAGATGCCGCGTTTCGGTGACGTTGGAGCAGATGATGACCGGCTCCTTGTGTTGGATGAGCCTGTAGTCGTAGCCGAGAACCTCGTAACTGCCCATAAGCAAAGCGCTTGCCCGGTGCTTCATTAACCGCATTGCCTTTTCGATCATCAGGATTCTGCCGGTGGTTTCGATGAGTAGATCGTAGCTGTCGTTGAAGTCGTCTGGCGTGAAGTCCTCGATGTCGATGGCGATATTTTCAGCGTGGGAGAGTTGGCCGCGAAGGGGGAACACCTCAAGGGCATCGACATGCCGGATGCCCCGGTGGTAGAGGTACTCCGAGACCATCAGGCCAACGGAGCCGAGGCCGAGGAGGAGCACGCGCATTGAGGGGTCGAACTCGATCTTTTCCATCGCGCTGAGCACGTAGGCCACCAGACCGGTCAACAGGTCGCGGTGCATCGGCTCGCGGCCAAGCGGCAGCACGTTCTCTTCGGCAGTGGGAATGAGTTCAGCATGGCAGCCGTAATATGGGTCGATGCCGACCCAGCGGTCGCCCTTGAAGGCATAGACGAAATCGCCCTCTTTGACTCCGGTCACGTCCGGTCCGGTGCTGACTACCTGACCGATGGCTTCGCTGCCCGGCATGACCGGATAGTTCAGCACCTTTCGGGAAACCGGCTTGTTGGTCAGCAAGAGGCGGTCAAGGCCGGGAGTGATGGTGCTGGCGATGGTTCTGACCAGAATGTCGCCCGGCTTGTCGGCATTGTACCGGGCTGGCTGGACTTTGAGCTTGTTGGCTTTGAGGAGGACGATGGCCTGTGCTTCTCCCTGCATGGTCTGTCAGTTGTCGGTTTTTAGAGGCACCCTTGGGGTTTCAGATGTTCAGGACGGCGCTCATGAGCCAGGCGACCAAGCTGATGCAGAGTGAGCCGAGCATTGCCCACCAGAAGCTTTGCACCGCAAAGCCATCAACCAGCCATGCGGCGAGTTGAAGCATCAGGGCGTTGATGACCAGCATGAACAGCCCGAGCGTAAGGATCAGCGCGGGAATCGAGAAAAAGACGAGTACCGGTTTGATCAGGGCGTTCACCAGACCAAGCACCACGGCCACGACCATCGCAGCGCCAAAACTGCGGATTGAAATGCCCGAAAGCATATTAGCGGTCATATAGACGGCTGTCGCGTTAACGAGCCAGTGTATAAGGATTCCGAACATCGCTCAGGTTCGCTTAGGGGTTTCCGTAAAGTCCTGCGTAATGTATGGTAATGTAAGACATTTCGCTTTTCATGAAAACGCGGATCGGCAACGATCGGTTCCAGCCTCCCGCATCTGGCTTGCTTCGGGCGATTTCCGCCTGTCGCCTCTCCCTGAAGTGCATTGTTCCGATGCCCCTCAACGTCTGTTTTGACGAGCCATGACGTACGTTCGCGAAGCCGCAAGGAGAAGTGTGTTTTTTACTCTCTGTTGCCCATTTTCGGCTTGCTTTTGTATGAGCCTTTGCTAATCTTTAAAGACATCAAGCGATTATTGGTCGCAATCATCTATCAACCAGAGAAATTGGGCTAAAGCACTTTTTAGGGTACCTCTAAAAAGTGTTATGAGCAAGCCGAGTGCAAGGCGGATGGAGTGCAGAAACCGGGGTGTACGCGCTTGTAGTACGCAAGATTTCGAGCACCACCCAAGCGCCGACAATCGGGCTGCGCAATACGTTGTTAGAGGTGCACTTTAGTAAAAAAAAACAGCTTCTGTAGCAAAATCTTTCTTATCACCATGTTGAAACCAAAAAGCATTGTTTTCATTGCCGTCGGCTTGCTTGCTTTTTCCAGGCTTGACGCTGCACCTGTGGCCGGACAGCCCGATGCGGGCAGCATCATGCGTTCGCAAAATCCGCAACGCGAATTGCCCGGTGTGCTTCCCTCGAAAGAAAAGGAGAAGCCGCTTGCCAGGCCGGAGGGGAGGCCTGAACTCAGCGTGACGGTCAAGGCCATCCGGTTCAAGGGCTACGAAGGCATTGCGAGCCGTCAGGAGTTGCAGGCGCTTGTGGCGGGCAGCGTCGGCAAGACCCTCGACTGGAACGGTTTGCAAACGATTGCTGCGAGGGTGACGTCACATCTGCACGCGAAGGGCTGGTTTCTTGCTGAAGCGTATCTGCCGGAGCAGGATTTGAGTTCCGGCGTCGTCACGATCGCCATCGTGCAAGGTAAGAGCGACGGCGGAATCAAGGTCGAACGCGACGATTCGGTCAGGATCAGCAAACACGTGCTCGAAGGCATCGCGTTTAGCGGTGCGGAGGACGGTAAGGCGCTCAACCTGCCTCGCCTGGAGCGGGCGATTCTGCTGACCAACGACCTCCCGGGCATGAACGCCAGGGTGATGATTCAGCCCGGGTCGGTTTCCGGCACCAGTGCGGTCACGTTCAAGACCAGCGAAGGGCCGCTCGTCTCCGGGACTGCATGGAGCGACAATACAGGCAATCGTTATACCGGAGCATGGCGGGGCAGTGCGATGGTTTCGCTCAACGACCCGCTGCATTACGGCGACCGACTGAGCGTGCTCTACACCGGAGCAGAGGGGTTGAATCAGGGCAAGATCGATTACAGCTTTCCTATCGGTTGCGGCGGCCTCATGGGTGATGTTTCCTGGACGGGCATGAACTACAGGCTGCACAAGGAGTTTGAAGGTGCCGGCTATAAAGGAGACAGCAGTATCATCGATGGCGCTTTGAGCTACCCGATCATCAGAACCCGCAAAACGACGCTCAAGGCCGGAATCGGCTATGCCGTCAAGCACCTGACGGATAGCCAGAACTCGATCGGCCTGAGCGACAAGATGCTCAAGGAGGGCCGCGCGAATCTTGCGTTGCTTCATTACGATAACTGGCTTGGTGGCGGCTCGACCACGGCGAACGTCGCGGTCAATTATGGCGATTTTGACGAAGATAACGACGCAGCGGCCATCGATGCCGAGGCGGCGCTCAAGACTGGCGGCTTTGCTTTCATGACGGCAAATCTCTCCCGTCTGCAGCGCGTGGCCACCCGCACGACCCTGAACCTTTCGTGGAGCGGTCAGTTCGCATTCGACAATCTCGATACCAGCGAAAAATTCTATCTCGGCGGCCCGTATGGGGTGCGCGCTTATCCGATCGGCGAAGCGGGCGGCGATTCGGGCCATCTGCTGAATGCCGACTTGCGTTATCAGCTTCCGGTTCCAACTGCTTGGGGCACCATGCAGCTCGGATGTTTTTATGACGCAGGATACATTACGCTTAACCATAAGCGCTTTGTCGGCGACGTTTCCAGCGCGACTGGCCGGAACAGCTACTGGCTGCAAGGCGCGGGTGTCAACCTGAACTGGGTTATTGCCGAAAAGTATGTCATCAAGTGTACCTGGGCTCACACCATCGGCGATAATTCGGGCCGGAGTGTCAGCGGTACGAACGCCGACGGCACAGGCGACAGCAGCCGTTTCTGGTTGCAGGGAATGCTCACTTTCTGATACTCACAACAACTCACGCTCATGAACAGAATTCACAAGATTATTTGGTCGGCAATCAAGGAAAAGTGGATTGTCGTTTCTGAAAAGGCTGGCGCGTCGGGATGCCCGATCATTCAGCGCGGAGCACTCTCCATCGCGGCGTTCATCGCCATGACCCATGCAGCGCTGGCAATTTCGCCAACGGAGCTGCCGACTGGCGGCGCAATTACAGCGGGTAGCGGTGCGATCAGCACTTCGGGCAGCGCCATGACCGTGAACCAGACGAGCCAGAAAATGGTGGCCGACTGGAACACCTTCAATATCGGTCAGCAGGCCTCGGTGGCGTTCAGCCAGCCCAACGCCTCGGCGGCAGCGCTCAACCGCATTCACGATCTTAATGCCAGCCAGATCATGGGTAAACTGACGGCCAACGGGAAGGTTTATCTGCTCAACCGTTCGGGCATTCTTTTTGGCAAGACGGCGCAGGTCAACGTCGGTGGGCTGGTTGCCACGAGCCTCGATATGACCGATAGCGATTTTCTGGCTGGAACCAATCGTTTTAGTAACAGAGGTGGCGCGGGTGCGGTGCTCAACAAAGGCGCCATCAACGCGCTCGGCGGCGTGGTGGCGCTGATTGCGCCGCAAGTGAGTAATACAGGCTCCCTCAAGGCCGACGGTGGCAGCGCGGCGCTGCTCGCGGGCGACAAGGTGACGGTGGATTTCGGCGGTGACGGGTTGATTAACTATGTGATCGACGAGGGCGCGGTGCAGGCGCAGGTAGAGAACCACGGTTTGATCCAGACCGATGGCGGCTTGGCTGTAATGAGCGCCAAATCGGCCAGCGAACTGACCAGCGCGGCGGTCAATAACACCGGCATCGTGCGAGCGCGAACGCTCGAAAATCGGGATGGAAACATCGTATTGACCTCCGACATGCAGAGGGGCTTGAGCACGATCAGCGGCACGCTCGATGCCTCCGCGCCGAATGGCGGCGACGGCGGTTTCATCGAAACCTCCGGCGCAACGGTCAAAATCGGCGATGGTGCGACAATTGACACTCGCGCCGCGTACGGCAACACTGGTAACTGGCTGATCGATCCCAACGACTATACCATCGCCTCGTCGGGTGGCGACATGTCGGGCGCGACGCTCTCGGGCAATCTGGCGACAACGGATATAACGATCCACAGCGGCGATGGTGCGATAGCAGGCAACGGCGACATTTTCGTCAACGATACGGTGAGCTGGAGTTCGGACAACAAGCTGACGCTTGAGGCTTACCGGAATATCACGGTCAACAGCCCGCTCAATGTCAACGGCTCCGGAACGCTCGTTTTGAACTACGGTCAGCGTTCTGGCAATGGCCTCGATAGTGACGGTGCTCGAGCTTTCTTCCACGCCGACGCGCCGGTCAATTTCGCTTCTACGGCTCATTTCAGCACGAGGGTTGGCTCGTCAGGCGAGCTGAAGGATTACACCGTTATCAGTTCGCTGGCCGATTTGCAGTCGATTGGCGTTGATTCGTCCCATCCGCTCGACGGTAACTATGTGCTCGGCGCTAACCTCGATGCTTCCGGTTCGAGCTTCACGCCAATCGGCGGTCTGGTGGATAAAGATACCTTTGAGAGGGCTATGGATAGTGGTGATCCTGTAGCTGTACTTTCGCAGTACATGTTCACCGGCTCGTTCGAGGGCGCTGGTCACACCATTAGCCATCTGAGCATCAATGCTCCGGATGACTGCTTTGTCGGTATGTTTGCCGCGGCTTTTCATCCCGATGGGGGAGCGATGGACATTGAGAACCTAACGCTTGAGCGGCCCGACGTTGCCGGCACGCGTTTTGTTGGGTCGCTTGCTGGTATTATCGGGTCATCGACGGTTGTGGATAATGTCATGGTCAACGACGCCACGGTTGCGGGGCAGTCAATGGTTGGCGGCCTTGCGGGGGAGGCGTGGGGAACGGTCGAGTACGCATCGGCCAACAACGTCACGATTACGCAGAGTGGTAATTTTGCTCAGTACTATGATGAATTCCTTGATGATGGCAATTATGGAAGCCTCGGCGGTCTGATTGGCTCGCTTTATGGCGGTTCGCTGTTCTCTAGCTCCAGCTCCGGTACCGTGACCGGCAACGATGATAGCTGCTGCATCGGTGGCCTTGTAGGTGAGGTTGACTACAACAGCGACATGGGGCAGCTCGGCAGCATCAACGACTCGCACAGCAGCGCGAACGTTGCGATGGGAAGCCGAACAGCGGCAAGCTCAGAGCTGGAGAGTGATGACGTCAGCGTCGGTTCTGTCGGTGGACTGGTCGGTGAATGTTCAAACTCTGATATCCGCAACTCCTATAGCACGGGCAATGTGCGGGCTGGCGGTCATACGAACAGTGTCGGTGGGTTTGTCGGTAAGTTCTCTTGGTGGGAGGGGGAGGACGAGGCATCGGAAGCGCCTCGGATAACGGATTCCTACAGCACGGGCAATGTGCAGATCGGCATCGAGGGTGACCATATTGGCGGATTTGCTGGTTCGGTGTTTGGGGGCAATATTTCCGGAAGCCACAGTACCGGCGATGTGTTGACCGGCAACTATCCGTACAGTGTCAGTGGTTTTGTTGGTTCGGTGTACGCGGGCAATATTTCTGGAAGCTACAGTACCGGCAAGGTGCAGATCGGCAGGGGCGGTGACAATATTGGCGGATTTGCTGGTTCGGTGTACGGGGCCAATATTTCCAGAAACTCCAGTACCGGCGATGTGTTGACTGGCGGTGGTGATACGGCCAGTGTCGGTGGTTTTGTTGGTTGGGTGGACGCGGGCAATATTTCCGGAAGCTCCAGTACGGGCAATGTGCAGACCGACAGCGAGGGTTACCATATTGGCGGATTTGCTGGTTCGGTGTTTGGGGGCAATATTTCCGGAAGCTACAGTAGGGGCAATGTGCAGATCGGCAGCGAGGGTTACTATATTGGCGGATTTGCT
>CBEUNJ010000013.1:0-22005 GCA_965544465.1 uncultured Chlorobaculum sp. | reverse complement strand
GCCCCCGTGCCTACCCTCTTCGCCAATGCCAAACCATCACCGACGCAGGGCGGACACACAGGTCCGCCCCTACAAACCGAATCAAATTGCGATTCCGATTTCACATCCCCCCACCAACAAAGAATCCTGCTCCGAATTCCTGATTTCTGTATATTCAAGGTATATCATGCAACGAACCTAAACCCCGAGCAACAATGTTAAGCAGAATCCAAAGCCTTTACCTGTTCCTGGCCGCGATGCTTGCCTTGGCCAGCATGGCCTTTCCGTTCTGGACCTTCACGACCGACCACGTCATCCTGTTCGGTGACTTCATGGACGTACAGGGCGCGGGAGTGATCGTCTCCGCCGGAAGCATCGCTGGCGGCATCTTTTCACCACTCACCGGCATCGTGGCGCTCATTACCATCTTCCTCTACAAGAACCGCAAATTCCAGCAGACGCTCATCGTTATCTGCTTCGCGCTGTTCCTGGCCGACCTTCTTTCCGGCCTTGTCGGCGGTCACTTCCTGAAGCAGTACCTCGAAACGCAGGCCACTTCGGTGAGCTTTGCGCCCGGCAGTGGCCTGTTCCTGCTCCTGCCCGAACCGATTCTCTTCTGGCTCGCCTCGCTTGGCGTCAAGAAGGATGAAAAGATCGCCACGGCGTACAAGAGGCTCTGAACCATGCGCACCGTTTTTTCAATTGGAGACATCCATGGCATCGGCCCGGAAATCATTCTGAAAAGCGTGCTCACGCTGCCGACAGGTGAGGAGTGCTACGTCGTTGCCGGATCGTTCAAAGCGCTGGAGTTCTACCGCGACAGGTTCAATCTTCCGGTGGAGCTGCGCAAGATCGACACGCCGGAAGCAATTACCGCCATCGCGCCAGAGCCAGGCGTGCTGCACGTCTTGAGCGTTGTGGAGCCGGAAACGATCGAGCCCGGCACGCTCTCGAAAAGCGCTGGTGAAATTGCCATGATCTCGCTCGAAGCCGCCGCCACGCTCTGCCGCGACGGGCTCTGCGACGCGCTGGTGACCGCGCCGCTGCACAAGGAGGCAATTGCGCTCGCGGGCTACCGCAACACCGGCCACACCGATTTTCTGGCGAACTTTTTCGGCATCTCCTCACAAATCATGCTCTTCGTTGATCCGGTCTCCGGCCTTAAGGTTGCGCTAGCCACAATCCACGAGGCGCTTTCGAAAGTGCCGGAGCTGGTGCGGTCGATGGATATGGACGCCTTTTTTACGACGCTCGCCGCTTCGATGCGGCGCGACTTCCGGCTCGATTCGCCGAAAATCGCTGTACTCGGCCTCAACCCGCACGCTTCGGATGGCGGCGTCATGGGCGACGAAGAGGCAACGGTCATCCGCCCGGCAATCGAGCGGGTATCGGGCTCGATGCAGATCGACGGCCCGTTTCCGGCGGACGGCTTTTTCGGCGCGAAACGCTACCGAAACTACGATCTCATCGTCGCCATGTACCACGACCAGGGTTTGCTGCCCTTCAAGGTGCTCGCCTTCGACACAGGCATCAACGTCACGCTCGGCCTACCCATCGTGCGCACTTCGCCCGACCACGGCACCGGATTCGACAAGGCGGGCAAAGGCGTGGCCTCTGAACGCAGTTTTCTCAAAGCTGCGCGGCTCGCCGCCACCATCGCAAGGAACAGAACGCAAACAAGAGAGTAACCCATGATCGCCTTTGTTAACACCGACATCGACCTCAGAAAAAAACCGATTTTCAGAAACCTGAACCTCACCATCCAGCCTGGCGAACTGGTCTATATCGTTGGCCGGAGCGGCAGCGGCAAAACCACGCTGCTCAAGTCGCTCTACATGGAGGTCAAGCCCGTAAAAGGTGAAATTATCGTCAGCAACTTCAGCTCACGGGGTATCCGGCGGCGCAAAATCGCTATGCTCCGCCGCAAGCTCGGCATCGTATTTCAGAATTTCAGGTTGCTCGAAGACCGCAACATCTATGAAAATCTTGCCTTTGTGCTCAAGGTAACCGGAACCAAACCCAAGCTCATAAGGGAAAAGGTGATGACCGCTCTGAAGGAGGTCGGTCTGGAGCACACTGCCAAGGAGATGGTAGAGAACCTCTCTGGCGGCGAGCAGCAGCGGGTGGCCATCGCGCGGGCGCTGGTTGGCGAGCCTGTCGCCATCATTGCCGACGAACCGACAGGCAACCTCGATCCCGAAACCTCTCTAGAAATTCTCAGATACCTCAAGAAGATCAACGATAAGGGCATCAGCGTCATCATCGGCACCCACGACTACGACTTGGTGCGCCACCATCCTTCGCGCACGATGATGATCAAGGATATGAATCTCGTCGAATGCACCATCGAACCCGCCCCCACCGGCACCTGCTGGCACCCCGTGCCGAAGGTAGAGGCAAAAGCGTCGTGAAGTTTGATCGATATGGATGAGGCGGTACGCTTGCAGGGCCAACCCCCTGTGGTGGCCTCTGAGTTCCGCAACAGCAATTGATAAGCAAGCGACAAAAGAGGCAACATCAACAGCAATCCTGTTTCAGTTTGCCTTTTTCCGGGAACGCCGAACACCAGTTCGGCAACCACTCTACACTCTCCGTTGAGCCACGGTTCCGAAAGCTGACTCGACGCTTGAGTCCGCCTGCGCTGGCCGACAGGACGCAAAAAGGGCGAACACACCGGTTCGCCCCTGCAATCAACCGCACAAATTCGCATGGTTTACCACCTCGCACCGCCCTTCGCAATGATGGTGACAACGAATGCCAACCGTCAATGCTGTTAACGATGGATCGCAACGTACCGACAGGTCGGGAATCGCGATGACGAATCTCCGTCACCTCTTATTTGGCATAAGCCTGCTGGCCGGTCAACTGAATAATGTTTGGGCAAAAATCAAGAATCGTATAGGTGCAATGTATGACCTTGTATTTAGCCTCGCGGGTGGAAGGTTTTGTGCACCTCCTTGACAAAGGAGCGGTCGATGTGGGTGTAAATCTGCGTTGCGATGATGGAGCTGTGGCCGAGCATCTCCTGCACGGCGCGCAGGTCTGCGCCGCCTTCGAGCAGGTGGGTGGCGAAGGAGTGGCGGAAGGTGTGCGGGCTGATCGGCTTTTCGATGCCTGCGATGATGGCGTGCTGCCGCACGATGTTCCATGCACCCATGCGCGAGAGCTTGCTTCCGCGTGAATTCAGAAACAGCGTATCCTTCGAGGCCGGGCCGGCCATGCTGGGGCGCAGCTCCGTGAGGTAGCGCTTGAGCCACGCGGTGGCGTTGCGGCCGATCGGCACGAGCCGCTCCTTCGAACCCTTGCCGAAGACCCTGATGAAGCCTTCATTCAAGTATAAATTCAGTTTCTCCATGCCGATCAGTTCGCTGACCCTGACGCCGGTGGCGTAGAGCAGTTCGAGCATCGCCTTGTCGCGCAGCATGAAGCTGCCGGTCGGGTGACGCTTCAGAGGCGCTTCGAGCAGTTGGAACATCTCCTCGACAGTGAGCACCGGGGGAAGGGTGCGGGCGAGCTTCGGCTGGTGGATGTTTTCGGCGGGGTTCGATGGCGCGAGCCGTTCGGCGAGCAGAAACTTGTGGTACGAACGGATGGCCGAGATGTTTCGCGCAACCGAGCTCGCTTCGAGGCCGATCTGGTGCAGCGCTTCGATAAACTGCCGGATGTGCTCGGGCGCGGCTTCCGCTGGTTTGACCTTTAGCTCCTGCAGGTGCGCAAGGTAGCGCCCCAGATCGTTCAGGTAGGAGGTTTTGGTGTTGGCCGAAAAGTTGCGCTCGATGACCAGGTAGTTCAGGAAGGTTTCGAGCGACTCCTGCCAAGGCTCGTCAAGTTCCGGCATCATGACGCCTCCGTTTTGCGCAAACGCACGGCAAAGCCTCCATCGAACCCTGCGCGCGAGCCGGGCAAGGTCAGCCGTGACGTTTCTACCATGAACTCCGGATGGCGCTGCACGAACGCTTCGGTCTGCTGTTCGTTCTCCTCGGGCTCGACCGAGCAGGTGGCGTAGAGGAGCACGCCGCCCGGCTGCAGCAGCGAAGCGGCGTGTTCAAGCATCGTTTTCTGGAGATTGACCAGCTCCCGAAGCTTTTCGGGCGTGGTGCGCCAGCGCAGTTCTGCGCGGCGGCTCAATACGCCGGTGCCGGTGCAGGGCGCGTCGAGCAGGACGGTATCTACCGTGCACTCTGGCTCGAAGGTCAGCGCGTCGCCCTCGCGCGGCTCGATGATGGTGAGACCGAGCGCTGAGGCGTTCGTGGCGAGCCGCTCGATTTTTGTGGGCGTGCGGTCGAGCGCGATGACCCGGCCCCGGTTCTCCATCAGCTCGGCCATGAAGGTCGCCTTGCCGCCCGGTGCGGCGCAGAGGTCGAGCACGCTACTCTCTGGCTTTGGCGCGGCCAACAGACATGCGAGCCCCTGCGTCGGGTTCTGCACACTGACCAGCCCGTCCCGCAACAGCGGCTCCATTCTCTCGAATGATTTTGAGAAGAAGAAGCGGTCGAGTCCTGCATCGCCTGCAATCTGTTTCGCGTCTGCCAGTTCGGGCGCGGCGAGCAACGCGGCGGGGGCGCTTTTGAGCAGGTTGATGCGGTAGGCGGTCATTGGCGGCTGGTTGGCGTAGGTGAGCATTTCGACGGCGGTGTCAGCGCCGTAGTTTGCGATCCACCGGTTGGTCAGCCACTCCGGGTAGGAGTACAGAATCGAAAGCCGCTCGGCCTTGGGCATGTTAGCTGTCAATGCATCGAGATCAATCGTTGCTTTGGAAATGTTGCGCAACAGGCCGTTGACCAGGCGTGAGAGGTGGTCGCCTTTGAACTTGCGAGCCAGCTTGACTGACTCGTTGACCGCCGCCGAGCTGGGTATGCGGTCGAGGTGCAGGAGCTGGTAAACGCCGAGCCGCAGGATGTGTTTGAGCACTTCGGCGGCTTTCCGGTAGTCGTGCCGGTAAAATCGCTTGATGACGAAGTCGCATTGCAGTCGGTATTTCAGCGTGCCCGCGACCAGCTCACGCGCGAGCGCCCGGTCGTTGCGCCCAAGGGTTGAATGTGCGAACATCCGGTTGAGTAGCTCTTCGGATTTTTTCATTCCGTCAAGTTCGATAAGGACGCGGAGGGCGGTTTCACGTGCGGTCATAGGCGGAGTAAGCGGTGGGAGTAGTATTATCTGGTTACAAATGGTAATGTCTTGTAAAATAGTATCATCTATCGTAGATTCCTGAAATTTGAACGTTCTTTTTCAGATTTCGAGCTATCATCCAGAAAGGCGGAGGGACTGGCCCTGCGAAGCCTTGGCAACCTTCACAACCGCGTGAGAGGTGCCAAATCCATCCCGGAGGAGTACCGGGAAAGATGATGTATGCATGACCTTCCACTTCATACCTCACCTGCTTCTTACCGGTGCATCCGGCTCCCTCACTTCACCCTGTGGCGCGAGAGCTTCAACCATCGATTCATTGCCATGATCAAGCAAAATAGCTACCGGTTCGAGACCTTGCAGGTTCACGCCGGTCAGGAGCCCGATCCGGTGACCGGTTCGAGAGCGGTGCCGATTTACCAGACAACGTCGTACGTGTTCGAGAACGCCGAGCATGGAGCCGATCTTTTTGCGCTTCGCAAGCCGGGCAACATCTACACGCGCCTGATGAACCCGACCACCGATGTGCTCGAACAGCGCATGGCGGCGCTTGAAGGGGGCAAGGCGGCGCTTGCGGTGGCGAGCGGCCATTCGGCGCAGTTTATCGCCATCACCACCATCTGCCAGGCGGGGGATAACATCGTGTCGTCGAGCTACCTGTACGGCGGCACCTATAACCAGTTCAAGGTAGCGTTCAAGCGGTTTGGTATCGAGGTGCGTTTCGTTGATGGTAACGATCCCGAAGCGTTTCGCAACGCCATCGACGAGAATACCAAGGCGCTCTACACTGAGTCGATCGGCAATCCGGCATTTCATGTGCCGGACTTCGAAGCGCTGTCGGCCATCGCGTGCGACAACGGCATTCCGCTGATTGTCGATAACACGTTTGGTTGCGGGGGCTATCTCTGTCGGCCCATTGATCACGGTGCGTCGATTGTGGTCGAGTCGGCCACCAAGTGGATTGGCGGGCATGGCACCTCGATGGGTGGTATCATCGTCGATGCGGGCGCGTTTGATTGGGGCAACGGCAAGTTTCCGCTTTTCACCGAACCGTCGGAAGGCTATCATGGTCTCAAGTTTTACGAGGCTGTTGGTGATCTGGCCTTCATCGTGCGAGCGCGGGTCGAGGGGTTGCGGGATTTCGGTCCGGCGATCAGCCCGTTCAACTCCTTTATGCTGTTGCAGGGGCTCGAAACGCTTTCGCTTCGCGTGGAGCGGCATCTCGACAACACGCTTGAACTGGCCCGCTGGCTCGATGCGCACGACGCGGTCGAGTGGGTGAACTATCCGGGGCTTGAACATCATCCAACGCACGAGCTGGCCAAAACATATCTTACGCACGGCTTCGGCTGCGTGCTCACTTTTGGCGTGAAAGGCGGCTACAAGAAGGCGATTAAATTCATCGACAGTGTGAAGCTTGCAAGCCATCTTGCCAACGTTGGCGACGCCAAAACGCTGGTGATCCATCCCGCCTCCACGACGCACCAGCAGCTCAGCGTGGAGGAGCAGCAGTCGGCGGGCGTGACCGACGACATGGTTCGTGTGTCGGTTGGTATCGAGCATATTGACGACATCAAGGCGGACTTCAGCCAGGCATTCGAGAATTTAGCATGACCCAGATGGAGTATATACCGATCATTTCCAGCAGTACCCGTTACTTCAAATCGCCTGAACCGCTACCCCTTGAACTGGGCGGAGAGCTGCTGCCAGAACTGACCATTGCATACCGTACGTGGGGCACGCTGAACGCTGAAAAAAGCAACGTCATCCTCGTTTGTCACGCCCTGACCGGCAACGCTGACGTCGATAGCTGGTGGGGTGGCATGTTGGGCGAGGGCAAGGCGTTCGACGAGACGAAGGATTTTATCATTTGCAGTAATGTCGTCGGAAGCTGTTACGGTTCGACCGGGCCGCTGTCGCTCAATCCGAAGACGGGCAAGCGCTACGGTCCCGATTTTCCGCGCATCACGATTCGCGACATGGTGAATGCCCAGCGCTTGCTTTTGCAATCACTTGGCATCGAGAAGATCAGGCTTGTCATCGGTGCGTCGCTCGGCGGGATGCAGGTGCTCGAATGGGGCGCGATGTTTCCGGAAATGGCGGGGGCGCTGATGCCGATGGGTATTTCAGGGCGTCACTCGGCGTGGTGCATCGCGCACAGCGAGGCGCAGCGGCAGGCGATCGCCGCCGATGCGGAGTGGCAGGACGGCTGGTACGATCCGGCGCAACAGCCGCGCAAAGGGCTTGCGGCCGCGCGGATGATGGCGATGTGCACCTACCGCTGCTTCGAGAACTATCAAGAGCGATTCGGGCGCGAGCAGCGCGAGGACGGTCTGTTCGAGGCCGAGAGCTACATGCGCCACCAGGGTGAAAAGCTGGTCGGGCGCTTCGACGCCAATACCTACCTCACGCTCACCCGTGCGATGGACATGCACGATCTCGGGCGAGGCAGGGATTCATACGAAGCGGTGCTCGGAGCGCTGAAGATGCCGGTGGAGATTCTCTCCATCGACTCGGACATGCTTTATCCCAAACAGGAGCAGGAGGAGCTTGTGCGCCTGATTCCTGGCTCACGCCTGCTCTCCCTCGAAGAACCCTACGGCCACGACGCCTTCCTCATTGACACCGGCACGGTCAGCCGGATGGTGTGCGAGTTCAAGAAGCAGTTGATCATGGATAATTGATCGTTGATAATAAAAGAGGCGCGGTGTCTTGCCGCGCCTCTCATTTCTGTCTATCCTGTCCACTATTCTTCCTTACTCAATCACATCAAAGCCTGTGTAGGGCCTCAGCATATTTGGCACCATCACTTTGCCGTCGGCGGTCTGGTAGTGTTCGAGCAGTGAGACCATGAGCCGTGAGGTTGCCAATCCTGAGCCGTTGAGGGTGTGAACGAACTCCGGTTTGGCTTTGCCGCCGGGCTTGAAGCGGATGTTCGAGCGGCGCGCCTGGTAGTCCTCGAAGTTCGAAACGCTCGATGCTTCGAGATATTTGTTCTCAGCGGGCGACCAAACCTCGATGTCATAGCACTTGGCGGCGTTGGCGCTGATGTCGCCGCTACAGAGCGTGATGACGCGGTAGGGAATCTTCAGCGCGCAGAGGATCGCTTCGGCGTGACCGAGTATCTCTTCGAGTGCTTCGTACGACTTCTCGGGACGGGTGAAGCGCACCATCTCCACCTTGTTGAACTGGTGGGTGCGCAAAAAGCCGCGAGTGTCCTTGCCGTAGCTGCCCGCCTCGCGGCGGAAGCATGCCGAGTAGGCGGCATAGGCAATCGGTAGCGCTTCGGCATCAAGCATCTCGCCGCGATGCAGGTTGGTCACCGGCACTTCGGCGGTCGGGATGGCGTACAGGCCGTCCTCGGGTATGTGATAGACCTGGTCGGCGAACTTCGGCCACTGGCCGGTGCCGCGCAGCGACTCCTTGTTCACCATGAAGGGCGGAAAAACTTCGGTGTAGCCGTGGTTCGACGAATGGAGGTCGAGCATGAAGTTGATGAGCGCCCGTTCAAGCCGTGCGCCCTTGCCGGTATAGACCGGAAAGCCCGCGCCCGCGATTTTTGCGCCGCGCTCGAAATCGAACAGTCCGAGGTTCTTGCCGAGTTCGAGGTGGTCCTTGACCGCAAAGTCCAGGTTGTGCTCGAACGAGACCGGGCCTTTGTAGAGCACATTCTCTTCGGCGGACGCTCCAACCGGCACGCTCTCATGCAGGCGATTTGGCAGGGTGAGCAGCAGCTCTGCTATCTCCTCCTCAAGCGTTGAGAGCCCGAGATCAAGATCGGTGATCTGGTTGGACACCTCCTTCATCTGCTTGATCAGCTCTTCGCCCGAGCCTTGGCCGGTGCGCTTGATGTTGGCGATCTCTTTCGAGACGCGGTTGCGCAGTGCCTTCAGGTCGTCGGTTCGCTGAACCATCGCCTTGCGCTCTGCATCGCGTTCAAGCAGGCGGTCAACCTTGTGCAGATCGTCGCTTTGCCGCCGCCGGCGCAGCATCTCTTTGACTTCCTCTGGATTCTGGCGGATGTAAACAATATCGAGCATGGTGTTTCGACAAATGGTGGTTAGGCTGACAGGATGGCTTTGACGATGTTCTGGACTTTTCCGCCATCGGCTTTGCCCTTGAGGGCTTTCATAGCCAAGCCCATCACCTTGCCCATATCTTTCATCGACGCCGCGCCGGTCTTGGTCACGATGTCGCGAATCGTGGCCTCCACCTCTTCGTCGGAGAGCGGCTGCGGCAGGTACTTTTCGAGCACCTTCAGTTCGGTCGCCTCGTTTTCGGCCAGATCGGGACGGTTGCCAGCCGTGAATTGCTCAATGGCGTCACGGCGCCGTTTGGCTAGCCCCATGAGCACTTCAAGCTCCTGCTCCTCGCTGAGTTCACCTTTACCGCCGACCCTGATGGAGACCTCTTTTTCCAGCAGTGCGGCGCGGATTGAGCGGATGGTGTTGAGGCGGGTCTTGTCGCCGCTCTTGAGCGCCTCTTTCATTTCCTGGTCGATTCGTTCCTTGAGACTCATGGTGGTTCTATGGTGCGTTTCGTTGGTTCTAGTTAGATGAGCCGCAAGATAAGAGGAATAGTTGAAAATTGATAATTGACAATTGATAATGAATACATCGTTTACTCGTCCTTCAAGTCGCCGCCAGTGGGGCGGAGCACGATCTGTTCGACGCATGTCCTCGATGGTTGGAAGTAGGCTTGCACCACCGGCGCGGCAATGTCTTCCGGCCTCATCATCGCTGCCTTCATCTCATTTGGCAGTTCTCCCCACATCGGGGTGACGACAGCGCCCGGCATGACGTCGGTGATTTTTACGTTGCACTCGCGAGCGTACAGACGCAGGGTCTCCACCAGTCCGCGCTGGCCGAATTTTGACATCGAGTAGAGCGCTGAGGTCTTGAAAGCTTTTTCAGCCGCTACCGAGGTGATGAAAAAGATGTGCCCCGAGCGCCTCGTTTGCATGATCGCAAAGAGCGCCTGGGTGAGGAACAATGTGCCCTTCAGGTTGATTGACATCGTGCAGTCGTAATCCTCTTCGGTGAGCTCTTCGAGCGGTTTAAAACGTCCGATTCCTGCATTGTTGACCAGGCAGTCGATGGCTCCGTACTTGTTGAGCATGTTATCGGCAAGTCGGCGAACTTCTTCTGTTTTCGACAGATCAGCCGTTATCACGTCAGTTTCAGCTCCTTCGGTCTGGCATTCGAGCGCGAGCGTTTCAAGCTCACTTCTTGTTCGCGAGCAGAGGAGCAGAACGGGTTTGAAATCGGCCTGATGCTTCGTGGCTCTGGCAAATTCGAGGGCGATTGCTCTGCCGATTCCTTTGCTTGCGCCTGTGATGAGAATGATATGTTTCATAATTACGAGCAGATGGTCGATTGTTCTAAGGTTTTGGAGTAAAATAGGCGGAAGTTTGTGCGGGTATTGCGCTAATTGACGAAATGCGCTATATTACAGCGTAAAATTACTGTTAATACCAACCTGCAGGTGTCATCATGGCTAAAAGCAAAGTTAAGTGGTTTGATGGTAAAAAAGGGTACGGTTTTATCCTGAATCCGGATGGGGGAGAAGACATTTTTGTCCATTTTTCAGCCATCATTTCCGATCAGAGTTTTAAAGTTTTGAATCAGGACGCTGAGGTCGAGTATGAACTTGACAAAACGCAGAAAGGTCTTCAGGCTAAGAGTGTCCGCGAACGTTCATCTCCGGACATGACCGTCACTCCGCTGAACCTCGCCGTAAACGAGGCTCACTCGAATTAAAAACTGGTGTTTAGTCGAGATCGTTTCAGACAGTTTCCCAGACTGCTTTTCAGGAAATGACTCTTATCTGAGCCATCCGGTTCATAGCCAGCTTTCCTCTCCTCAGCATTGCCAGCATGTTGTCGTTAAAAAGAGTAATCGTTCAGAGCAGGGAGTGATCTCTGAAGCTGAACCAGTCATCGTTTCCCACGATGACATGGTCCAGCAGCGCTATCTGGAGCAGGTCGCCAGATTTTTTCAGCATCGAAGTGGCCTGTTTGTCGGCGTTGCTTGGCTGCACGTCGCCGGATGGATGGTTGTGCACCAAAATGATGGAGTGCGCGCTCTGGCGGATTGCTGCTTTGAAAATTTCTCTTGGATGGATCAACGAGGAGGTCAGCGTTCCAACGGTAATGGATTCGTGACTGAGAATCCTGTTTTTTGTGTTGAGGAACAGCACAAACAGGTGCTCTTTCGATTCATCGGGAATGCGACCTTGCATGTACTCAAACACATCTCGTGCGCCCTGTATTTTTCGGTTTATGTTTTTTGCAAAACGGATGCGGCGGTGCAGTTCGAAGACGGCTGCGATCTGCATGGCTTTTGCTTGGCCTATGCCCGGAATTTGTTGCAGCTCGCTAAGCGAAAGATCAGCGAGACCTTCGAGGCTGTGCTCTGCAATGAGCTGGTTGCAGGTGTCGATGATATTGAGGTTCGGGGTGCCCGAGCGAAGGATAAGCGCCAGCAGCTCGGCTGGGCTGAGAGCTTCCTTGCCTGAGCGCAGAAAGCGCTCTCTGGGCCGGTTGTCCGGATCGATGTCGTGAATGCGCATGAGGGGGATCCTGTTAGGGGTCAGGAGTGAACAGTCGCGGTAAAGGTAAGGCGTTTGGGGAGTGAAATGCAAATCAGAAGGGAGTTATAGGACGTATAGGTCTTAGATGTCCTATACGTCCTATAGGCAAAAGAACGAGAGGGGCGGGTTATCCGTTTCGGAGGGGCTCTTCGGTGAGAGCCGTCAGGGTGGCTTTTGCTTTGCAGGTGAAGAGGTAGTAGTTGAGGCTGTCGTTGAGCGCTTGGAGGCTGGCTTCGATGATGTTGGTCGACACGCCTACCGTGCCCCAGGTGTTCTGGCCGTCGCTGGTTTCGATGAGCACCCGTACCTTGGCGCTGGTGCCGCGTTTCTCTTCGAGCACTCGCACCTTGTAGTCGATCAGCTTGATGGCGCGGATTTCCGGATAGAACCCCACCAGAGCCTTGCGCAGCGCCTTGTCGAGCGCGTTGACCGGGCCGTCGCCGTCTGCGACCGTCTGCTCGGTCAGCTCACCGACAAGCACCTTCATCACAGCTTGATCGACCGCGTTGACATCCCGTCCGTTCTGGATCACCACCTTCGACTCCAGCACCTCGAAATAGGGCGTGAACTGGCCAAGCTCGCGGCGCAGAATCAGCTCGAACGAAGCTTCCGCACCGTCGAACTGGTAGCCTTGGTATTCGAGCTTTTTGATGTGGTTTACCAGATTTCGGAAGAGTGCTTTGTCCTCAGGCAGCGGAATGCCAAGCTCCTGCGCTTTATAGCGGATGTTGCTCTGTCCGGCCAGTTCGGAGACCAGCACGCGCTGCCGGTTGCCGACCAGAGCCGGGTCGATGTGCTCGTAGAGCGAGCTCTCCTTCATTACTGCACTGACGTGGATGCCGCCCTTGTGCGCGAAGGCCGACTTGCCGACGAACGGCGCTTTGGTGTCGGGCGGGAGGTTCAGGATCTCATAGATAAACTTCGATATTGAGGTCAACTGCTTCAGATCGCGCACGTTCTCGAACTCGCTGCCGAGCTTGAGCATGAGGTTCGGGATAATGCTGATGAGGTTGGCGTTGCCGCAGCGCTCGCCGATGCCATTCATGGTGCCCTGAACTTGCGTAGCTCCGGCTCTGAGCGCTTCGATGGAGTTGGCCACCGCCATTTCGCTGTCGTTGTGCGCGTGGATGCCTACCGGCATGCTAACAATCTTACGCACGTGCTTGACGATCTCTGCAATTTCGTGCGGCATCGAGCCGCCGTTAGTGTCGCAGAGTACGATGCGGCTTGCGCCCGCCTCGACTGCCGCCTTGAGCATCCGCTTGGCGAACTCCTCGTTGTCTTTCCAGCCGTCAAAAAAGTGCTCGGCGTCAAAGAAGACCTCGCGTCCGTTTTCGACGAGGAACTGCACTGAACGGTGGATCAGCTCTGCGTTTTCGTCATCGGAAATGCCGAGACCCTTCGAGGAGTGTGCTTTCCAGGTCTTGCCGAAAATGGTGATGACTGATGTCTCGGAGCCAAGCAGTCCGAGCAGGTTGGGGTCGCCTTCGATGTTATCGAGCGAACGCGCCGTTGAACCGAATGCGGCCATCCGGGCGTTCTGGAGCTTGAGCTTCCGGGCTTTCTGGAAGAACTCATCATCTTTCGGATTGCTGCTCGGCCAGCCGCCTTCGATGTAGTCTATACCGAATTCATCAAGTCGTTCGGCGATCAGAAGCTTGTCCTGAACCGAAAGGTTGATGTGTTCACCCTGCGTGCCGTCACGCAGGGTAGTGTCATACAGTTCGATGCTCATCGTATATTTTATGCCTCTTGGCCCGATGCCATGAGGTCGTTTTTTCTTGCGTATTCAAAAATGCCGCCTGCCTGCACGATGTTCACGACGTCACCCAGCGGCCTCAGCTCGTAGGTGATGTTCTGCGTGAGGTTGGTTAGCGTGTTCTTTTCCATGTCCAGCGCCAGCTCGTCGCCCGTCATAACGGTTTTGTTGAGCTGCTGCGTGGTTTCGTAGGGAATAACGAATCCGCCGTCCACGCAGTTGCGGTAGAAAATCCTTGCGTAGGACTCTGCGATGATCGCTTTTGCACCGGCGACCTTCAGCGCGAAGGGAGCGTGTTCCCTTGACGAGCCACAACCGAAATTTGGCCCGGCGATGATGAAGGTGTAGGGCGATTTGAAGTCACCCTCTTCGACGAACGGAATGTTGCCTTCCGGAAGTCCACCCTGTTCTGGCGGAACACCGGAGAGCGCGTATTTTCCGTACAGCTTCACCTCTTCCGGATTGGAGAGGCTATAGACCAGGTGCTCGGCGGGAATGATCTGGTCGGTATCGATATTCTTGCCGAGGACGTAGGCTTTACCCTGTATGATGGTATCCATGATATTCTCTTGGTCAGTAGTTGCTACGTTGGATCAGAGGAAATCCCTCGGATCGGTAAGTTTTCCGGTAATGGCCGAGGCTGCCGCCGTAAGCGGAGACGCCAGATAGACTCCAGCCAGTTTGCTGCCCATGCGGCCAGGGAAGTTCCTGTTGGTGGTCGAGACCACGACATCGTTATCGACCGAGCGCCCAACCGTGTCGGAGGGGCCGCCAAGGCATGCCGCGCACGAGGGGAGGGCGATGTTGCAGCCAGCTGCCTCGAAGATTTCGCGAAGGGTTTGGCCTTCATAGGTTTCGGTGGCAAGCTGTGTGGCCACATGCACCGTGGCGGGTACGATGTTTGTGGTTACGGCGACCTTCTTGCCTTTCAGGATTTTGGCCGCGAGTCTGAAGTCGGTGATCTTGCCGCCGGTGCAGGAGCCGATGTACGATTTGGTGATCGGCGTTCCGGCCACGCTGCGCACGGTGGCGCGGTTGTCCGGACTGTGCGGCTGTGCGACGACCGGTTCAAGCTTCTCGACGTTGTAGCGGTACATGCTGTGGTATTGCGCGTCGGGGTCGCTTGTGAAGATTTCGTACGGCTTGCTGGTGCGTGCTTTTACGAATGCTTCGGTGACTGCGTCGGCGGCGATGATACCGTTCATGCCACCGGCTTCGATGGCCATGTTGCAGAGCGTCATGCGCTCGTCGATGGGCAGCGAATAGACCGCCTCGCCGTCGAACTCCATGGCGCGGTAGGTTGCGCCGTCGGTGCCGATGTCGCCGAGGATCTGGAGAATAAGGTCTTTTGCCGTCAGGTACTCGGGCATCTGGCCCTCGAAGGTGAACTTCATCGAATCAGGAACCTTCTCCCAGAGCTTGCCGGTACCGAGGATGAAGGCTGCATCGGTGTTGCCGATGCCGGAGCCGAACATGCCGAACGCGCCCGCAGTGCAGGTGTGCGAGTCGGTACCAAAGAGCACGGTGCCGGGGAGGTTGAAGCCCTCTTCGGCCAGCGCTACATGGCAGACGCCGCGGTAGCGATCGGTGCCGACGTCGTAGTAGTTCGGCAGACCCTGCTCGGCGGCGAATTTGCGCAAGAGGTCGATGTTGCGGTGAGCGTGCTCGTTCGACGTGAAGATGTAGTGGTCGGGAAGCACCACCACTTTCTCCGGATTCCACACCTTGGCGTTCGAGCCGAACTCCTGCTTGAAGATATCGAACGTTGGTGGTCCGCAGACGTCGTGCGTCAACAGTATGTCGACATTGAGCCATACGCTCTGGCCGGGATCGACGAACTTGCGGTTCGCCGCTTTGGCGAAAATTTTCTGGGTTATCGTTTGTGCCATGATCTGAAAGATTCCGTTATCGGTATTGCCTTTCTATCTTGATGTTTTTGTGAGCAGGGGAGCGTGTGCTCACCTGCTGTCATCTCCTGTAAAGCTGAAAAGCCGGTGGCCTACAGAGCCCCGGCTTTTCAGTCCGGCGCTCTTTTTCACACCCCGGACTTGCTCTGTTACTTTTTCGACGCCTTGACGATCAAATTCGGGCGACGATGGCTTCGGTCATCTCCGTGGTCGAACAGATGGCCTGACCAGCGGAGGCGATGTCGCCTGTGCGGAAACCCGCTGCAAGCGCGCCTTCGATAGCTGCGTAAATATCAGCCGCCACTTCCGGCTTGTTGAGCGTGTTCTCGAACATCATGGCCACCGATGCGATGGTGGCGATCGGGTTTGCCTTGTTTTGTCCGGCGATGTCCGGAGCGCTGCCGTGGATCGGTTCGTAGAGCGCATGCTCCGAGCCGACGCTGGCCGACGGTAACATACCGAGACTGCCGGTGATCATGCCGGCGATGTCGCTCAGGATGTCGCCAAAGATATTGCCGGTGACGATCACCTCGAACTGCTTCGGGTTGCGAACCAGCTGCATGGCGGCGTTGTCAACGTACATATCGACCAGCTCGATTTCCGGGAAATCCTTGTGCACTTCATGCACGATGTTGCGCCAGAACTGCGAGACCTCAAGCACGTTGGCCTTGTCGATCGAGGTCACTTTGGCGTTGCCGCGCTTTTGCGCGTATTCGAACGCCAGACGTGCGATACGCTCGACCTCATGGCGTTCGTAACCCATCGTATTCCAGCCGCGCGCTTCATCGTAGCCTCTCGGTTGGCCGAAGTAGATGCCGCCGGTCAGTTCACGGAACACCATGAAGTCAGTGCCCTGCACCACGTCCTTCTTTAGCGTCGATGACGACACGAGCGCGTCATACACCTTTGCCGGACGGAGGTTGGCGAACAGGCCGAGCTCCTTGCGGATTTTCAGCAGTGCCGCTTCGGGCTTCTGGTCATGCGGGAGGTTCTCCCACTTGTAACCGCCAACCGCGCCAAGCAGCACGGCGTCGCAATTTTTGCACGCTTCAAGCGTCTCGTCGGTCAGCATGGAGCCATGCACGTCGTAGGAGGCGCCGCCGAAGAGATGCTCCTCGACCTCGGCCTCAAAGCCGTGTTTTTTCGATACGGCGTCGAGTACGGCCAGAGCACCGGCCACCACTTCGGGGCCGATGCCGTCGCCGGGTATTGAAACAATCTTGTACATTCGCCTCTCCTTACTTCTTCTTGAGCCAGCTCATCATGCCGCGCAGCTTCGCGCCAACGGTCTCGATGGGGTGGTTGCGGTTGCTGTCGCGCAGCTTGTTCAGTTTCTTGTAGCCGGAGTTGCATTCGTCGATGAACTCTTTGGCAAAGCGGCCATCCTGGATTTCTTCGAGAATCTTCTTCATCTCGGCTTTCACAGCGGACGCGACAACGCGCGGGCCGCGGGTCATGCCGCCATACTCGGCGGTGTCACTGACCGAATAGTTCATGCGGGAAAGGCCGCCTTCGTAGTAGAGGTCAACGATAAGCTTCAGTTCGTGCATGCACTCGAAGTACGCGAGTTCGGCAGGGTAGCCGGCCTCGGTGAGGGTCTCGAAGCCCGCCTTGATAAGCTCAGCCGAGCCGCCGCACAGCACTGCCTGCTCGCCGAACAGGTCGGTTTCGGTTTCGTCCTTGAAGTTGGTCTCGATCACGCCAGCCTTGGTGCCGCCGATGCCTTTGGCCCATGCGAGAGCCTGAGCTTTGGCGTCTCCGGTGGCGTCTTGATGCACCGCAATGAGGCACGGCACACCGTTGCCTTCGGTGTAGGTGCGGCGAACGAGGTGCCCGGGGCTTTTCGGGGCGATCATGATGACGTTCACGTCAGCCGGAGGCACGATCTGGTTGTAGTGAATATTGAAGCCGTGGCCGAAAGCGATCGTCGCGCCCGATTTCAGGTTCGGCGCGATTTCGTTGTCATAAACGCTTTTCTGGGTCTGATCCGGCAGGAGAATCATGATGATATCAGCCCACTTGACCGCTTCGGCGACTGTATCTACGCGGAGCCCAGCTTCGCGAGCCTTGTCGCAGGACGCGCTGTCGGTGCGCAGACCGACGCAGACGTTCATGCCGCTCTCCTTCAGGTTCAGTGCGTGGGCGTGGCCCTGGCTGCCAAAGCCGAGGACAGCGATATTTTTGTTTTGCAGTACCGCGAGATCGGCATCCTGCTCGTAATAGACGTTCATTGCCATGTTCGTAATGTTCGTATTGACTGGTTAGACATAAACAAATCAGTGTTCTCCGCGGTGTATGGCAACCGCGCCTGACCGGGCGAGTTCCCGGATGCCGAACGGCCTGAAAAGGTCGATTGCTGTGTTGATCTTGTCCGGCGAACCAATGACCTCAATAGTAATGGATTTTTGCTTTATATCCACGATTTTCCCCTTAAAAACGTTGATCAGTTCGAAAATCTCGGTGCGTGCGCTGGCGCTGAGTTTCAAGCTCATCAATAGCAGTTCGCGCTCCACATGAGGTTGATGGGTCAGGTCGGTTACTTTGGTGGTATCAATCAGCCGGTTGAGTTGTTTGAGTACCTGACTGATGATCCGGTCATCACCTCGCGTAACGATGGTCATGCGTGAGACTTCGGTGTCTTCGGTCTCGCCGATGGAGATGCTCTCAAGGTTGAAACCACGGGCGCTGAACATGGCGGCCACCCGGTTCAGGGTGCCGAACTTGTTCTCGACCAGAACGGAAATAATGTGTTTCATAGCAGTTGCTTAAACCATTGTTTTTGGATTCAGCCTAGCTAGCAGCATGTCGGAAATCGATGCGCCGGCGGGGACCATCGGGAACACCATATCTTTACGGATGACCTTGAACTCGACCAGAATCGGGCCTTTGTTGTAGGCGAGGGCTTCGTCGATGGCCTTCCGGGCCGTTTCAGGATTGTCGGCGCTCATGGCCTTGCAGCCGAACGCTTCGGCAACCTTGACGAAGTCGGGGTTGCTCTCTTCCAAGTCGGTGAAGGTGTACTTCTCCTCGTGGAACAGCTCCTGCCACTGGCGTACCATGCCGAGGTAGCTGTTGTTGATCAGGAATATCTTGATCGGCAGCTTGTTGTGTACCGCTGTGACCAACTCCTGGATATTCATCATCAGCCCGCCGTCACCAGTAAAGAGAATGACCGGGCGGTCGGTGACGCCGAAGGCAGCGCCGATGCAGGCTGGCAGGCCGTAGCCCATCGTGCCGAGTCCGCCGCTGGTGATGATTGAGCGCGGTTCGGTGAACTTGTAGTACTGCGCCGCCCACATCTGGTGCTGGCCGACGTCGGTGATGACCACCGCGTGGCCCCTGGTCTTTTTTGAGACCTCGTCGATGACGAACTCGGTCTTGAGCGCGTCGGGCTCAACGGTGAACTCCATCGGGCACTGTTTGCGCCACTTTTCGATTTGGGCAAGCCATTCGCCATGCTCTGGCTTTGCTTTCGGCATCGCTTCGAGCAGCGAGGCGAGGAAGTCTTTCGAGTCACCCACGATTGGAAGATCAGCCTTGATGTTCTTATCGACGTTGGTCGGGTCGATGTCGTTGTGGATGATCTGGGCCTGCGTGGCAAAGGTGTCGATCTTGCCGGTCACGCGGTCGTCGAAACGCGCGCCGATGGCAATCAACAGGTCGCACGAGTTGATCGCCTGGTTGGCCCAGAAGGTGCCGTGCATACCGAGCATTCCCATCGAGAGCGGATGGTCGCTGGGGAACGCGCCGAGTCCATTCAGCGTCATGGTGACCGGAATCTGCTGCGCGATGGCGAGTTTTTTCAGCTCCTCCGACGCTTCGGCGGTGATGATGCCACCGCCGACGTAGAGCAGCGGGCGCTTGGCCTTGGCGATCATTCTGGCCGCTTTCTGCACCTGATTGGCGTGGCACTTGATGGTCGGCTTGAAGCCTCGGATTTCAACGCTCTCCGGCCATTCGAAGGCGCAGATGGCATTCAGCACATCCTTGGGCATATCGACCAGCACCGGGCCGGGCCGTCCATGCGTGGCCAGGTAAAAGGCTTTGCGGATGGTCGAGGCCAGCTCCTTGACATCCTTGACCAGGAAGTTGTGCTTGGTGATTGGTCTGGTGATGCCGACGATGTCCGCCTCCTGGAAAGCGTCGTTGCCGATCAGTGAACTCGGCACCTGGCCGGTGAAGATCACCATCGGCGAGGAGTCCATGTAGGCGTTGGCGATGCCGGTAACCGTATTGGTCGCGCCGGGTCCGGAGGTGACCAGCACGACGCCGGGTTTGCCAGTGGCGCGGGCGTAGCCCTCGGCCATGTGGGTTGCGCCCTGCTCGTGGCGGACGAGGATGTGTTTGATGTCCTCGACATCGTACAGGGTTTCGTAAACCTTCAGCAATGCTCCGCCGGGGTAGCCAAAGATGTACTCGACGTTTTCACGCCGCAGGGATTCGAACAATATTTCGGATCCGTTCAGTTTCTCTCCGTTGTTATGCATGGTGCGAACAGGTTGAGCGCCAGGTTTCTGGCCGCCGGACATCGCTTCCAGCGGCCAGAAACCCGCAGCTTTAAAAGTTTGTTGTCAGAATCGCGCCTGTGTTGGCCGACGTGACCATCCGCGCGTATCGCGCCAGGTAGCCTTTCTTGATTTTTGGCTCGAACTCCGGCAACGCTTCGATGCGCTGCCGGATGGTTTCGTCATCCAGCGCAACTGTCATGGAACGTGCTGGAATGTCGATGGTGATCATATCGCCTGTCTGTACCGCCGCAATCGGGCCGCGGTCGGCGGCTTCCGGCGAGACGTGGCCGACGCACGCGCCGCGCGATCCGCCGGAGAAGCGCCCGTCGGTAATCAGTGCAACCGAGTCGCCGAGGCCGCGGCCCATGATGGCGCTGGTCGGCGAGAGCATCTCCGGCATACCGGGGCCACCGCGTGGACCTTCGTAGCGGATTACCACCACGTCGCCCGATTTCACGTCTCCGTCCATGATGCCCGCGATGGCGTCATCCTGGCAATCGTACACCTTGGCCGGGCCAGTGTGCTTCATCATCGACGGGCTCACCGCTCCGGTCTTGACAACTGCGCCGTTTGGCGCAAGGTTCCCGTAGAGGACGGCAAGTCCACCGGTGGCCGAGTACGGGTCTTCAACCGAGCGGATCACCTTGCGGTCGAGCACGTTGGCATCGGCGATGTTCTCGCCGAGCGTTTTGCCGGTGACGGTCGGGGCTGACAGATCGAGTAATCCCTCGACGTTCGACAGCTCCTTCAGAATTGCGGAGATACCGCCCGCGCGATCCACATCCTCAATGTGCACCTCGGTCGTTGCCGGGCTCACCTTGCAGAGGTAGGGCGTTTTGGCCGACAGATCGTTCAGCTCCGAGAAGTCGAATTCGAGCTCGGCTTCGTTTGCAATGGCCAGCGTGTGCAGAATTGTGTTAGTGCTGCCGCCCATCGCCAGATCGAGAGCGAAGGCATTGAGCATCGACTGGCGCGACAGAATGGTGCGCGGACGCACATTCTCTTTAACCAGATCGACGATGCGTCCTGCGGCAGCTTTCACCAGCTCGTTGCGACGAGGATCTGCAGCGAGAATTGTGCCGTTGCCAGGTAGCGCGAAACCGAGCGCTTCGCAGAGGCAATTCATGGAGTTTGCCGTGAACATGCCCGAGCAGGAGCCGCAACCGGGGCAGCCGCACTCCTCGATGGTCTGAAGCTCGTCCTCCGACATTTCGCCGGTGCTGCACTTGCCGACCGCCTCGAAGACTGAGATCAGGTCAACGGTCTTGCCTGACGGTGTATGGCCGGCCTGCATCGGTCCGCCGGAGACGAAGATGGCCGGCACGTTGGTGCGGAGTGCGCCCATCATCATGCCGGGGGTGATCTTGTCGCAGTTCGGAATGCAGACCAAGCCATCGAGCTGGTGTGCTTCAACGACGGTCTCGACCGAGTCAGCGATCAGCTCGCGGCTGGCCAGTGAGTAACGCATACCGACGTGGCCCATCGCGATGCCGTCGCAGACGCCGATGGTGTTAAACTCGAACGGCACGCCGCCAGCTTTGCGCACGGCCTCCTTGGCGATGCGTCCCAGCTCCTGCAAATGGGCGTGGCCGGGAATCAGCTCGTTGAACGAGTTGCAGATGCCGATGAACGGTTTTGAGAAATCAGCTCTTGAGGAGACAGCACCGGTGGCTTTGAGCAGGCTGCGATGCGGAGCTTTGTCGAATCCTTTTTTTATGGTGTCAGATCTCATGGGTTATGGCAATGGTTAGCAATTAAAATAACAATAACACAATCCGGGCCTCTTGTTGCCGAAGCCCTGGAGTCTGAACTATTGTCGAGAAAAAATACAATGGACTTGGCAAGGGTCTGGCGGTCAGGCTACATGAATGAGTACGAGCTGTGCCGGTACGGTCTGGATAATGCCGGAGAGAAGGATGGGGTGGAGATGTTGTGCGGGAGCAAAGGCGGAAGCCGTGGCTTCGAGGCGGAATGCGTCCGGATGTGCGGTGCATCGGAGCATGGAGTGATCGGGGGTTGTAAACGGCATTACTGTTGTTCTGTTGTTGGCGCCACGTTGTAAGGGAAATTGGCGATAATTTACAGTTTCCCTGCTATTAAATCAAGCCGGGTCTTGATAGAATTCATAAAAAAC
>CBEUNJ010000012.1:0-22237 GCA_965544465.1 uncultured Chlorobaculum sp. | reverse complement strand
CTAACAACATGTCGGCATAAGGGCATATCTGCTCACCGACTCACCCTTGCATAAAAGTCTCCCCAAAAAAGCGCCGAGCTACAACCCGGCGCTTTCGTCCTCAATCAATCAAGCTCACGAACAACCGGTCGTCATTCCGCAATCTTCGCACACCTTGCATGTGCCGTTCTGCTTCACTCGTACCGATCCGCAGTTTTCGCACTGTTCGCCAGTGTAACCTTGCACTCTCGCTTGGGCTGCCTGGCTTCTCAAAACGCTGTTGTCGTCTGCGTGAGCTTTGGCTGTGTGGACAGCAAGCTCCGCCTCTGAATCTTTGGCTTTGTGCGCCTTGCCGTTCCCATTACCGTTACCGTTGCCGTGCACTCCCGGCACCTCATCGACCGCCTTGACGTGCACGAAATCCTTGCGTCCGAGATAGTCGTAGCCGATGGAGCGGAAAACATAGTCGAGAATCGAGGTCGAGTTCTTGATGGCGTTGTGGCCCTGCACTGCGCCCGCAGGTTCGAAGCGGGTGAAGGTGAAGCTGTCCACCAGCTCTTCGAGCGGCATTCCGTACTGGAGCGCCTTGGAGGCGAGCACGGCGAAGCAGTTGAGCAGCCCCTTGAACGATGCGCCCTCCTTGTACATGTCGATGAACACCTCGCCCAGCGAACCGTCTTCGTACTCGCCAGTTCTGAGGAACACCTTGTGGCCACCGACGTACGCCTCGCGGATGTACCCCTTGCGGCGCTTCGGCAACATCCGGCGCTCGGAGCGGTGATAAACCCGCTCGACGATGCGCTCCTGAACCTCCTTCGGCCCCTTGGTTTCATCCAGATCTTCCTCGATGCCGAGCATGATGACCTCATCCTGCGGTGAGGCGTTAGCAATGTTGAGCGGCTGCGAAAGCTTGGAACCGTCGCGATAGATGGTGATCGCTTTCACCATGCTCTGCCACGCGGCCTCGTAAACGTCGCCAATTTCCGAGGTGGTAGCGCTGGCGGGCATGTTGACCGTCTTGGAAATCGCGCCGGAAATGAAGGGCTGCACGGCACTCATCATGTGCACGTGCGCCATGTGGTTAATGTAGCGCTCACCCTTGCGTCCGCAGGTGCTGGCGCAATCGAACACCGGCAGATGCTCCGCTTTCAGATGCGGTGCCCCCTCAATCATCATGGTGCCGCAGACGTAGTCGTTGGTCGCCTCGATGTCCTCATCGCTTGCACCAAGTTCACTCAGCATGTCGAAACCGGGATCGTTGAGCTGCTCGTCCGAGAAGCCGAGGGAGTGGCAGAACTCATCGCCAATAATCCACTTGTTGAAGGCAAAGCGGATGTCGAAGACGCTTTCGAGCTGCTTTTCGACCGCCTCGATCTTTTCGTCAGTAAAACCGCGGCTCTTGAGCCACTGCTGGCTGATTCCGGGGCAGGCGTGCAACGTGCCATGTCCTTTGCAGTACTTCTCGATCTCTTCGATCTGCTTGTCCGAGTAGCCGAGCCGCCAGAGCGCCTTGTGCACCGACTGGTTAACAATCTTGAAGTAGCCGCCACCCGCCAGCTTCTTGAACTTGACGATGGCAAACTCCGGCTCGATGCCGGTGGTGTCGCAATCCATGACCAGGCCAATGGTGCCGGTTGGCGCGATGACGCTCACCTGCGCGTTGCGGAAGCCATACTTTTTACCTCGTTTGAGCACTTCGTCCCACACCTTTCCGGCGGCCTCGAAAAGCTCCTTCGGGCAATATTCTGAATCAATGCCACGTGGTTTGACCGACAGGCCTTCGTACTCCTCTTCAGCGCTGTTGTGCGCAGCGCGGCGGTGGTTGCGAATGACGCGGAGCATTTCGTTGCTGTTCTCGCGGTAGCGGGCAAACGCACCGTGATCCTTCGCCAGATCGGCTGAAGTAACATAGGCCTGACCGGTCATGAGCGCTGCAATGCCACCGGCGATGGCCAGGGCACGCGGTGAGTCGTACGGAATGCCGAGCACCATCAGAATGCGCCCGAGGTTGGCAAAGCCGAGGCCGAGCGTACGGAACTCGTAGCTCAACCTGGCGATCTCTTCGGACGGGAAGTGGGCCATCAGCACCGAAATTTCGAGCACCACCGTCCAGAGCGCCGAAGCGTGCTGGATTTCGGTGATCTTGATCTTGCCGCTCTCTTCGTCGAGGAAGTGGGCAAGGTTGAGGCTGGCGAGGTTACAGGCGGTGTCGTCGAGGAACATGTACTCGCTGCAAGGATTGCTTGCGTTGATCCTTCCGCTCACCGGGCAGGTATGCCACTCATTGATGGTCGAGTCGAACTGCAAGCCGGGGTCGGCACACTTCCAGGCGCTCAGGACGATCTTCTCCCATAAATCCTTGGCGCGAACGGCGCGAGCGTCCTTACCGGTGGTGCGTTCGCGGAGCACCCACAGTTCGTCGTTCTGCACCGCCTTCATAAAGGCGTTGGTCACGCGCACGCTGTTGTTCGAGTTCTGGCCGCCGACGGTTGCGTAGGCTTCGGACTCGTAGTGCGTGTCGTACTCCTCGAAGTCGAGCGTCGTGTAGCCCTGCTCCACAAGCGCCAAAACACGCAGGATGTAGCTCATCGGCACGCCGCGATGCAGCGCATTGCGAATAAGCTTGTCGAGCATCTTGTTCTCCTGCCGGTCGGTGCCGCCCGTGAGCGCCTCATCGACAATCGCTTTCAGGAAGCGCGAGCAGATTTTGGAACCGGCAACCATCGAGGCCACCTTGTCCTCCTCTTTGGCCTTCCATTCGATAAACTTTTCGATGTCCGGATGATCGATGTCGATGATGACCATCTTGGCTGCGCGGCGCGTGGTGCCGCCGGATTTGATCGCGCCCGCCGCCGAGTCGAAAATCTTCAGGAAGCTCATCAGACCCGACGAGCTGCCGCCGCCACTGAGCTTTTCGCCCGAGCCGCGCAAGGTGGAGTAGTTGGTTCCCGAGCCGCTGCCGAATTTGAAGACACGGGCTTCGCGCACGGCGAGGTCGAAAATGCCGCCATCGTTGACAAGGTCATCCTTGACCGACTGGATGAAGCAAGCGTGCGCCTGCGGACGGCTATAAGCATCCTCAGACTCTTTGGTCTCGCCGGTTTCCGGATCGACATAGTAGTGGCCCTGCGCCGGGCCGTTGATACCGTAGGCGAACTGGAGACCGGTATTGAACCACTGCGGCGAGTTCGGTGCGGCCATCTGCGCCAGCAGCATGTAGACTACCTCGTCGTAAAATGCCTGTGCATCCTCGTCGGTATCGAAGTAGTTGTGCTTGCGCCCCCAATCCTGCCAGCAGCCAACCATGCGATGCGCCACCTGCTTGATGGAGTGCTCGCTGCCGGTCACCGGCTTGCCATCCGCACCGATGATGAGATTGCCCTCGGCGTCGCGCTGCGGCACACCAGTTTTACGGAAATATTTCTGAGCAAGGATGTCGGCGGCCACCTGCGACCACGAAACCGGCACTTCAACATCGTTCATCTCGAAAACCTTCGAACCATCCGGATTACGGAGCACGGAGGTTCTGAGCGTGTAGTCGAAACGGTCGTAAACGTTTTCACCAGGGGAAGTGAACAGGCGGGCGATTTTCATGTGAGGTCTCCAGATTCGAACATTGAGTATTAATAGTTAACTCCCTTATTTTCAATGACTTACCATATTCTGGCGCAAGCGCGAGGCATCGGGGCGCTCAGTTGACAAGAGGATAGTTTACGATATAACCACCTTGCCGGACAGAGGATACAGCCGGGCCACTCCTATGGAAAAAGATCACGGAACGAAAAGGGCATGATCATTGACAGGCTCGCCAGACTCTCTTCCCGAAGCCGCTCGGCGCCTTTCATCCCGGCAGGTTTCCTGACTTCGACAGCCGCGTTGCCATTCAACGCCTTGAAGTGCGGCATCCTTCCCACGCCTTGCCCGTGGATTACAGAGCTCAGCGCAGTGGACAAGCACAAACCGTAAAGTCGACCGGACAGAGCGTCCATATCGCCATACAGCATACCATCTTACAGTTGCGGGTACAGTGTGCGATTTTCACGCACTTCCCTTTTACCCGGATGAAAAACATCCGGCACCGGAACGTCAAAAAGAACTTTTCAATGGTAAGGATTTTTTTGAATGCGGCCAACGTCTGAGCACAATTTTCAGGCCGCCGAGTGGGCTGGTTAACGAGGGTAAAGCCGCGCAATGCCGATGGCAAAACGGTTTGCGGGCGAAGGGCGAAACTGGATTTTTTTTCGGGCAAAACCGTGCCCCTCACCAATGTTTGAGCGTAACAAGATTCAGCGCCTTTTTTTCAGCTGCCACTGCGACGGATCGACCGTCACCAGCCAGTCGAGCGTGCGCCGGCGAACGTGGCTCGAAGGAAATTTGGCCGGGCCACAACGACAATTCGAGGTAACACTGCGACCCGGGGCGGCGAGAAGGTCATCAGACGGACATATCAAGCATTTTCTTGATCGGCTTGAGCGCCGCCTCGCGAAGCGCTTCGTCAACGGTAATTTCGGGCACCCGGTTGACCATGCAGAGGTAGAGCTTTTCGAGCGTGTTCTGCTTCATCTGCGTGCAGACGCTGCGCGGATTGGCCGGGTCTTTGGGTGCGGCAATGAAGGTCTTGGAAGGCGAGCGCTTCTCCATTTCGTAGAGAATGCCCGGTTCGGTTGCCACAATGAAGCTTTGCGACGGGCTCTTGATGGTGTAGTCGAGCAAGGCGGCGGTCGAGCCAACGAAGGTGGCGTGGCGGAGCACCTCGTCGCGGCACTCGGGGTGGACAATCAGCTCGGCATCCGGATATTTGGCCATCGCCTGAATCATATAAACCTCGGAGTAGGCGTCGTGCACGTAACAGTAGCCCTGCCAGAGAATCATTTCGCGGTTGAGCTTTTTGGAAAGCCACGAGCCAAGGTTGCGATCAGGGCCGAAAATAATCTTCTGCTCCGGCGGAATTTGCTCGACGATGTGCGCGGCGTTCGAAGAGGTGCAGGTGATGTCCGAGAGCGCCTTGATCGCCGCCGTGGAGTTGATGTAGGTGATCGCAATGGCGTCGGGGTGCTGCTCGCGGAACGCCTTGAACTCAGCCTCCGGGCAACTATCGGCCAAAGGGCAGCCCGCGTGGTCATCGGGCATAAGCACCAGCTTGCCGGGGTTGAGAATCTTGGCGGTCTCGGCCATGAAATAGACGCCCGCGAAGACGATAACGTCGGCGGAAATCTCCTCGGCTGCCCGTGCGAGCGCAAGGCTGTCGCCAACGATGTCTGCTGCCTGCTGAACTTCTGGAACGGTATAGTAATGGGCCAGAATAACGGCGTTCATCTCTTTTTTGAGCGACGCGATCCGCTCAAGCAGCTCGCCGGTCGAAAGCTTCGCCGCCGCCTCTGGTTTATCATTTGCTGTGGTCATAGTCGATGATGAAAAGCGATGAATAAAAAAACTCCTCGCCGAATGTTGAGGAGCAAAATCACACAGAACAGGAGCAGTAGTCAGAGACCGGCTGCTGTGCGATTCAGTGCAGATACTCTTCGAGGTCATCATCCTCCCTGATGAGGAGCAGGATGGCCGAATTGGGCACGATCAGGTAGCGCTCGTCCTCGTACTCAATTTCGTAAGCGCTGTTCTGAACGAAGATGGCCAGGTCGCCGATCCGCGCCTGAAGTGGAATGTACTGCGGCCCCTCGGCGCGCTCTTTCCACGGTTCGTCCACGTCGCTCGGAGGGCCGACCGGATAGCCGGGGCCAGTCTTGATAACGTAGCCGCTCTGGATTTTGGCTTTCTCTTGCACGCCCGGTGGCAGATAAATACCGGACTTGGTGCGGTCATCGATCGATTTCGGTTTGATGAGCACGCGATCCCCGACAACGATGAATTTATCCGTGACATTCCTGTGGCTTTCAAATACCATGCATCAATAACAAAAGCTTGTCAAAATTTCCTTGAGCCGGCAGAAAGCATCAAACGCGATGGCTACGACGACTAAAACAGCGCGCAGGTTCGAAGGCTTGCAACCGAACCGGAAAATCGTCATTTCAGCTTAAAAAGCAAAAAACAGACATCGTGAAGCTGCCTGGCCCGCTAACGCCCGTGCGTGACCGGTCAACAAAAGGACACCGCTAAAGCGTGTCGTGAGCGAGCCGGATACGGGATGCTCACGATGACGAATCTTCGTCCCGTTTCATTTGCCGAACAACCACGGCGGAGTGAAGGCGGCGTGACACAGGTGTTTGGAGCCGCCTGTAAAATTCGTCACAGAATAGAGTACACATCTGTTATATTTATAGCTTGCCTTATAAAGACCATGCTTCGGAGAGGCCCGCCAGCGATGCGGGATGCCGGAAGACGATCGTCAAGACCGTCAGAGACGACAGGACAATCTGCCAGACGCGGCAAGCCTCGCCTCTGAACTGCACAATGTGTTAACCTGGAAGACGTCAGACGTGACCAGTTTTTTCCGTTTTATCGCCAAACATACCGCGTACCTCTACGCTCTGCTCTATTGCAGCATCTCCGTCATGCTCATGCAGCTTGAGCACAAGGAGACGCTCGATGCAATCCGGGAGCGTGGCCTTGCCATCCACGCCGCCGTGGCGGAACAGCTCTCCGAATTCAAGCGCCTTTTGTCACTCAAACAGGACAACGAACGGCTGTACCTGCAAAACGCCAAGCTTTTTTCAACACTGCTGCATCAGAAAATCGCCCTCAGCGACGCCAGCGACAAGCAAGCGCTGCTGGCACACCGACCCGACTGGATGAACCGCTACACCATCGCCCGCGTGGTTGACCGCAGGTTCAGCGCCACCAGCAACATGCTCATTATCGACGCCGGAAGAAACCAGGGCATCACCAGAAACATGACCGTCCTGACACCCGACGGACTGGTTGGCCGCGTCATCGAAATCTCCGCCAACTACGCCAAGGTGCTGCCGGTCATCAACGCCAACTTCAAGGTCAGCGTCGTGACCGACAGCACCCGGACCAACGGCCTGCTGGCGTGGGACGGCGGCCACGAGCGCATCGCCCACATGGAGCACGTGCCGGTCAGCGGCCCGCTGCTGGCGGGCGAAGGGGTGAGCACCTCCGATTACAGCACCTTCGCCTGCCGGGGCGTTCCGGTCGGCAAGATTGAACGAATCTCTAAAGACAAGCTATTCTACAAGGTGGATATTCGTCTGGCTGTCGATTTCTCTTCGCTGAACTATGTCATGGTCTGCCCGGCGAAACCGCCGAGAGAGAAGCTCGAACTGATGCAATCGCACGACGTTCCCGAAAAACAGGAGTGAACGCGGCACACCGCCCAGCCATGCAACCGGAAACCAACAAGGACGAACCAATTTGAAAAAGGTTTTACTCTATACAGCGCTCATGCTCGTGCTGGTTTGTGTGCAGCACTTCTTCATTTCGAACCTGGTGCTGCTGCACACCGCGCCCGACCTGCTGCCTCTGTTCATTGCGTTCATCTCGATGTCGATGGGCCAGCGAACCGGCACTTCGTACGGTTTCGCGGCGGGTGTCATCAGCGGATTCCTGTCGGGCGGCATCGGCATGGAGGCGCTGATCGGCACTATCGAGGGTTTCGTGGCGGGCTTCTTTCACATACCCGAAGAGAGCCACGCGACCTCGACCAGAAAACGGCGGAAATTCTACATGGCCTCGGCGGCAGCGCTCATCACGGGCAATGCACTGCGAGCGCTCCTGAGCGATCCGCTCTCGCTGCCGCTCTACATCAGGCTGCCCGAATCGGTCATTCTCGGCACTCTGATGAGCATGGTGATCTGCGTGCTGGCGTACTATTTCCTGCTAAAAAAACTGCTCAGGGACTAAAGAAGATGGACGACAAGATCAAGCAGGGCCTCAAGCGAACCATCATCCTCATCGTCGGAGTTTTTCTGCTCCTTTTCGGACGACTGGCCTGGCTCCAGATCGTCGAACACGACACCATCGGTTCGCGCTCCAGTAGCATTCGCCGCATCAGGGTGCAGGCCGCGCGAGGTCATTTCATCGACCGCAACGGCGTGACGGTGCTCGAAAATCGCGCGCTCTACACGCTCAAGATTATCCCTTCGGAGTTGCGCGAATCGTCCATCCCCTATTTGGCTGATCTGCTTGAAATGCCGGAAGAGGAGTTGCGCAAAAAAATCGATAACGCCAAAGCCTATAGCCGTTTTGCCGCCTCGACGGTTTATAGCGACCTGAACGAGTTTGCTGTAGCTCGCATCAGCGAAAACCTCTGGCAACTGCCGGGGGTGGTGATCGAAATCGAGGACAAGCGCCAATACAGCGATCTGTGCAGGGGAACGCACCTGTTCGGTTACTTACGCAACGTGAACCGGGCGCAGCTCGACACGCTAGCCGAAAAAGGCTACACGCCCAACGACAAGATCGGGTTTTCAGGCCTCGAACGCACCTACGAAAGCGAACTGAGAGGCGAAAAAGGAGCGCGTTTCGAGCTGGTTAACCCGCTCGGGGTGCTGGTGGGCAAGTATAACGACGGCAACAATGACATTCAACCCGTCAAGGGCGACGACCTGTACCTGACTATCGACGCTGGACTTCAGCAGCTTGCCGAAAACCTGCTGCGCGACACCGGCCACTCGGGCGCGGTGGTGGCGATCGATCCGGACACCGGCGGCGTGCTGGCCATGTGCAGCGAGCCGGATTTCGACCTCGACATTCTCAACGGCTCCACACGGCGCAAAGAGTGGGCCGACATCGTTTTTTCGCCGGACAAACCCCTGTTCAACCGCGCGATTCAGGCAGTTTACCCTCCCGGCTCGACCTATAAAATGGTGCTGGCTATCGCGGGACTTGAAACGGGTCTCATCAATACGGACGATACGATTGTCTGCACAGGAAGCTGGTCATTCGGACGGCACACCTTCCACTGCCACGCTGGCCACGCGCACGGCAAGGTCAACCTTGAAAAAGCGATCATCGTGTCGTGCAACATCTATTTCTACAACATGATGCTCAAGGTCGGCCTCGAAAACTGGGATAAGTATGGCCGGATGTTCGGATTCGGACAGCGCGAAGGCATCGATCTGCCGGGCGAACGGCGCGGGCTGGTGCCGTCGGCGGCGTATTACGACAAGCGATATGGCAAACACCGCTGGACGCAGGGCTACCTCATTAGTCTAGCCATCGGGCAGGGCGAACTCGGCGTCACGCCGTTGCAGCTCGCAAACTACGCAGCCACGCTCGGCAACGAGGGGCACTGGCACGAGCCACATCTGGTGAAGGGCTACCGCGACACCCGCACGGGCATCTTCGTGCCGATTGAGCACGAATCAAGAACGCTGCCTATCTCCAAACAGACCTTCGAGATCGTCAAGCACGCCATGCAGGGCGTGGTGGAAAACAAAGAGGGCACCGGCACGCGGGCGCAGGTTCCCGGCGTGACGGTGGCAGGAAAAACCGGAACCGCGCAGAATCCGCACGGCAAGGATCACGCCTGGTTCATCTGCTTCGCGCCGGTTGACCACCCGAAAATCGCCATTGCGGTGCTGGTCGAAAACGCCGGTTACGGTGGCAGCATCTCCGCGCCAATCGCCCGCCAGATGATCGACTACTACATCAACGGCCCCAAAAAGCCGAAAGAAGAGCCGAGCAAGACAAAGGCGGACAACAACGGTCATGCGGCCAGCGATTCGCTGAAAACCCGAAAGCTGGTCAAAGCCACAACCAGCGCCCCGCATGACAGCACGGGCGTTGAAGGACAAACAGGATTGGGAGAGTAATGTTACTGAAAAGCGAGCCATCAGCCATCGCGGCATTTCTGGAAGACACGAGCAACCTGAAAAACGGCTGGACGCCGGGCGTCTGCTTGCCCGAAACGCCGGAAGAGGTCTCGGCGCTGTTGCGTGAAGCGCACGACGACAGGCGGCGCTACACCATCGCCGGCAACGGAACCGGCACGACGGGCGCGCGGATTCCGTTCGGCGATTACGTCATTGCCATGCAAAAGCTCGACCACATCGGCGAGGTGGAGGTTTTGGGCGACGACAAGGCACTGCTGCGCGTGGAGGGCGGAGCGCTGTTGCAGGATGTGCAAGCAAAAGCAGCGGCGGCGGGCTGGTTCTATCCGCCCGACCCAACCGAGAAAACTTGCTTCATCGGCAGCACGATTGCGAACAACTCAACCGGCTCCCGCTCGCTGAAGTACGGCCCGACGCGCAACTACGTGCAGGCGCTGAAGATCGCGCTGCCGCAGGGCGATGTGCTCGACATCGAGCGCGGCCAGTTCATCGCCGACGCGGAGGGGGGCTTCGCGCTCGACCTGCCGATAGCCGGACGCGTAACGTTGCGCCTTCCCGACTACTCGATTCCGGCTACCTCGAAGCACAACGCGGGCTACTGGTCGAAACCGGGCATGGATCTCGTCGATCTCTTTATCGGATCGGAGGGCACGCTCGGCGTCATCCTCGAAGCCACGCTGCGGCTCCGCCCGGCGCCGGAGCGAGTCATCGCCTGTCTGGCGTGGTTCACGAGTGAAGAGCAGTTGCTCGACTTTGTCGGCAAGGCCCGCGTCGGAAGCAACGGCGTCAGCCCGCGAGCGCTCGAACTGTTCGACCGGCGAGCGCTGGAGCTTCTCCGGCAAAGCTATCCGAACATAGCCAAGGAGACCGCCGGCGCGATCTACTTCGAAGAGGAGACAACAGTCGAACATGAGGACGATTGCCTCGAAGCGTGGCTGGAACTGATGGAGCGGTGCGGCTCGCCAGTCGAAGAGAGCTGGGCAGCGCTCGACGCCGAAGGGTTACAGAGGCTCCGCGACTTCCGCCATCAACTGCCGGTGCTGGTCAACGAATGGCTCAGCCGCCAGTCGGAGAGCAAGGTGAGCACTGACATGGCGCTGCCCGACGAGCGCTTCGCCGACCTCTTCCGGCTCTACCGCGACGCCTGCAACCGTGAAGGGTTCACCTACATCATCTTCGGTCACATCGGCAACGCTCACCTGCACCTGAACATTCTACCGCGCAACCACGAGGAATTCATTCGCGCCAAAACGCTCTACAGCCAGCTCGTTTCCGACGTGCTCGCGATGGGCGGAACCCTTTCGGCAGAACACGGTATCGGCAAGCTCAAAAGCCAGTATCTGGTTCAGATGTATGGGGCGACGGGGATCATGGAAATGGTACGTGTAAAAAAAGCGTTTGACCCTTATCTTACGCTCAACGTCGGCAACATTATTCCGGCACAATATTACGAATCCGAAACCTGAGAGATAACCCGTTGTCCAAAAAAAAACAAGGTAAACCGGACTACGTCGCGGCGATCAGCAACCGCAAGGCGCGCTTCGAGTATGAGATTCTCGACACCGTCGTGGCGGGCATTGAGCTGCTCGGCAGCGAGGTCAAGTCGGTGCGTCTCGGCAAAGCAAGCCTGAACGAGAGCTACGCCATGATTCAGCGCGGCGAGGTGTGGCTCGAAAACATGCAGATCACCCCGTACGAGCACAACACGCTCGAAACGCTCGACCCGAAACGCAGCCGCCGCCTCTTGCTGCACAAGTCCGAAATCGTGCGACTGCAATCCAAAATCAGCGAAAAGGGACTGACCCTCATTCCGCTCAAAGCGTTCTTCAACCCGAAGGGCATGCTGAAGATCGAACTCGGCTTGGCACGAGGCAAAAAGCTCTACGACAAGCGCGAAACCATCAAAAATCGCGACGCCGAACGGCAGTTGCAGCAGCTCAAGAAACAGTATTAATCTCTATCCCCCGACAATCAAGCACGCCATGCATTTTCCATCCGTCAAGGAACAGCTCGATATCATCGTCAGCAACACCGTCGAAGTAATCAGCACCGACGAACTTGAAAAAAAGCTCACAAAATCCGTCAAGACCGGCAAGCCGCTGAAGATCAAACTCGGCGCTGACCCGTCGCGGCCTGACCTGCACCTCGGCCACTCGGTGGTGCTCCGCAAGCTGCGCGATTTCCAGGATTTGGGACACGAGGCTGTTCTGATTATCGGCGACTTTACGGCCATGATCGGCGACCCGTCCGGCAAGAGCAAGACCCGTCCGCAGCTCACCGCAGAAGAGTCCCGCGAGAACGGCAGGAGCTACTTCGAGCAGGCCTCCAAAATCCTTGACCCCGCAAGAACCACCATCTGCTACAACGCCGACTGGCTGGGCAACATGAGCTTCGCCGACGTCATCCGGCTGTCGAGCCACTACACGGTGGCGCGAATGCTGGAGCGCGACGATTTCGAGAAGCGCTACAAGGCGCAGGCGCCAATCTCGATCCACGAGTTTCTCTACCCGCTCGCCCAGGGCATGGACTCGGTGCACCTGCAGAACGATGTGGAGCTGGGCGGCACCGACCAGAAGTTCAACCTGCTCGTTGGCCGCGACCTGCAGCGCGAGTACGGCATCGACCCGCAGGTCTGCATCACCATGCCGCTGCTCGTGGGCACCGATGGTACGGAGAAGATGTCCAAGTCACTCGGCAACGCCATCAGCTTCAACGACACGCCGGAGGATATGTACGGGCGCACGCTCTCGATTCCCGATACGCTGATCGAAACCTACTGGAACCTGCTCGGCATCCGGCAGGCGGATGAAGCGACGCCGATAGCTGAACGTATTGCGGCAGACCCGAGAGAGGCCAAGCGCGAACTGGCCCGCAAAGTGGTCGCGCAGTACTACTCGGCGGACGACGCAACCAAAGCAGAAGAGCATTTCGACCGGGTGATCGTCAACAAGCAAGCCCCCACCGACCTGCCGACCGTGGAGTTCGAAGAGGCCTCGATTTCGCTCGTCGAGCTGCTCATGGCGCTGAAAGCGTTCCCGTCGAAAAACGAGTCGCGGCGCATGATTCAGCAGGGCGCGGTGCAGGTGGACGACCAGAAAATCACCGACATCAACGCCGTCGTCGAACTCGGTGAACACCCGGTGATCATCAAAGCGGGCAAGCGGAAATTTTTTAAGGTTAAACGTGCATAAAAAGCATTTTGAATGAGGGAGCTTTTTCCTATAATTGCTCGAACGGACAACATTTTTTCTGCAACCCCTATCTTGGAGACCCCACCTTGTCATTCATCCCAACAAAAGTCTTTTTCACCAAGGGTGTCGGAAGGCACAAAGAGTATCTCTCTTCGTTCGAGCTCGCCCTGCGTGACGCCAAGATCGAAAAGTGCAACCTGGTAACCGTGTCCAGTATTTTCCCTCCAAAATGCGAGCGTATCAGCGTGGAAGAGGGCCTGAAACACCTCAAACCGGGACAGATCACCTTCGCGGTCATGGCGCGTAACTCGACCAACGAGCACAACCGCCTCATTTCGGCTTCGATCGGCGTAGCGCTTCCAGCCGACGACAGCCAGTATGGCTACCTCTCCGAGCACCACCCATACGGCGAAAGCGCCGAGCAGTCGGGCGAGTACGCCGAGGATCTCGCGGCCACGATGCTGGCCACCACGCTCGGCATCGAGTTCGACCCGAACAAGGACTGGGACGAGCGTGAAGGCATCTACCAGATGAGCGGCAAGATCGTCAACTCCTTCAACATCACCGAGTCCGCCGAGGGCGAAACCGGCCTCTGGACGACCGTCATCTCCTGCGCGGTGCTGTTGCCGTAACGACAACGAGCGAGCATATCCGACAAGACCGGGAATCAATCGCACGACTGATTCCCGGTTCTGTTTTCCGCCCGGACCCGGCAAGCGTCTGCCGAAAGTTGACGGCAGAGTACGTAGGAGTACGTATATTACGGTTTGCCGTCAACCGTTTATAACGGCACAAACAGTTGGTAGCGCATGGGGAGAGCTACCCGCAACTCATCAATCACGCCATACATGACACAGGAAGTGAAAACCGATGTGCTGGTCATCGGCAGCGGCATTGGAGGGCTCTATTTCGCCATTCACATGGCCGACCACGCCAAGGTGACGATCATCACAAAAAAAGAGAGCTCGACGTCAAATACCAACTGGGCACAGGGGGGCATCGCCGCCACGATCGATACCAACGACAGCCCGGAGCTGCACATCGACGACACGCTCGACGCGGGCGCTGGCCTGTGCGACAGGGAGATGGTGAACCTGATGGTGCATGAAGGCCCAGCGCACATCCGGCGGCTGATCGAGCTTGGCGTGGAGTTCACCACCAACCCCAACCACTCGCTCGACCTCGGAAAGGAGGGCGGTCATTCGCGCAACCGCATCGTGCATGCCAAGGATTTGACGGGCCACGAGGTGGAGACAGCGCTGCTGGCGCGAGCCCACGCGCACCCCAACATCACGCTGCTGGAGCACCACTACGCGCTGGAGCTGATCACCGAGCACCATCTCGGCGTCAAGACCAACGACATCACCTGCTACGGAGCCTACGTGCTCGACACGCTCAACCACAGCCCGAAAAAAATTCTGGCAAAAGTGACGATGGTCGCCTCGGGCGGACTGGGCCACGTCTATCTGCACACAACCAACCCGGATATCGCCACCGGCGACGGCATCGCGATGGCCTACCGCGCCGGGGCGGAAATCGCCAACATGGAGTTCATCCAGTTCCACCCGACCTCGCTGTTCCACCCGAAGGCCAAGTCGTTTTTGATCTCCGAGGCGGTGCGCGGTTTCGGCGGCATTCTGCGCAACAAGGAGGGCGAAGCGTTCATGCGGCAGTACGACAAGCGCGAAAACCTCGCCCCGCGAGACATCGTGGCACGCGCGATCGACTCGGAGATGAAAAAAAGCGGCGACGAGTACGTCCTTCTCGACGTCACCCACATCGACGCACAGAGGGTAATCGAGCACTTCCCGCACATCTACGAGACCTGCCTTGAGTTTGGCATCGACATGACAAAGGAGATGATTCCGGTGGTTCCGGCGGCGCACTACTCCTGCGGCGGCATCAAGACGAACAGCCGGGGACGCAGCACCATCAACAACCTCTACGCCTGCGGCGAGACGAGCTGCACCGGCGTGCACGGCGCGAACCGCTTGGCCAGCAACTCGCTGCTCGAAGCGCTGGTCTTCGCTTGGCGCTCAAGCGAGGATATTCGCCAACGACTGAATTCGATCCATGTCGAGCACGAATTTCCCGACTGGGACGACTCGGGCACTTCAAGCCCGGAGGAGTGGATTCTGGTAGCGCACAACAAGCGCGAAGCGCAGGCGATCATGAACGACTACGTCGGTATCGTACGGAGCGATTTGCGGCTCGACCGGGCGCGCCGACGCATCGATTTCCTCAAGGAAGAGACCGAAGCGTACTACAAAAAAACGAACATCACCCCGCAGATCATCGAGCTGCGCAACATCATCAAGGTGGCCAGCCTCATCATCGAAAGCGCCCTCAAGCGCCGCGAATCACGAGGCCTGCACTACACCACCGACTTCCCGCAGAAAGACGACAAGCACTACCTGGTGGACACCGTGCTGCGGTCGTTTTAGTTTCTTCTTCCGATCAGTCAGATCCGATTGATCTGACTGATCGGATCGAGCAGCCCTTCCACCGATTCATCATGCTCCTCTACTTCACCTCTTGCCAATCTCGGGCATAGCGGAAATCAATCCCCGGCGTGCGGCTGGAGAGTTTGGCTATAACAGGCATCATGCGCTTGTACTGGTTACGCACCACCATCTTGCGCACGCGGTCGTAAAAGGCAGGCGCGATGCCCTCGGCAACAATGGCGTCGCGCTCCATGCGCTCTTCGAGCATCATGTACAAAAGCTGGTCAACCTCCTCGTAGCTGAAACCGAGGTCGGCTTCGTCGCTCTGTCCCTCCCAGAGGTCGGCGGAGGGCTGCTTGTCGATCAGCTCCGCCGGAACGCCGAGATGACGCGCCAGCCCCCAGAGCTGGGTTTTGTAAAGATCGCCAATCGGGTTGACCGCCGAAGCCATGTCGCCGAACATGGTACCATAGCCGAGCATCAGCTCGGTCTTGTTGCTCGTGCCAAGCACCAGCCGTCCGTCGCGCGCCGAAACGTCGTACAAGCAGAGCATCCGCGACCGCGCCATCACGTTACCACGCCGCAAGCGGCTGGCGTCGGGGCGCGACGCGAAAAAGGCGTCCACCACGTCGGTCACCGGCATGGTTTCGGCGCGAATGCCAAGCCGGTCAACCATGAGCTGGGCGTGTTCAAGGCTCTCGCAGCTGCTGGTTTTGTAGGGCATCAGTACCGCAAGCACGTTGTCCGCGCCGAGCGCGCGCACGGCAAGCTCGCACACCACCGCCGAATCGATACCGCCAGACAGACCAAGCACCACGGAGTTAAAGCCGAATTTCCTTATTTCGTTACGAATAAAAGCAGTGAGCATCGATTCGACCAGGCCGTAATCGAACTGGAGGTCTTGAGGTTCCATAAAGGGAGCGTCAGATAGAGGTCAAAAGATGGATAAGCCCGCCAACGAGCATGAAGGAAATGAAGGTCGCCGTGGCCATCAGAACGCCCGATTTTCTCCAGAGCGCCTCGATCTTCAGGGTTTCGAGACCGAGCAACGAATACATACCGAGGCGCGTGATCAGTACGGCGTACATCAGCGCCGCACCCATGACCAGCCAGCGCCAGACGCCGAGCACATAGAACGGTTCGGCCAGCCAAACCGGCGTGAGCGAAAAAGAGAGAATGGTCATCACATCCATCTGCAACACTTCAGTGCGGTCAGCTCCGGCAAGAGAGCCAATCGCGCCTGCGAGAAGATAGAGCACAGCCACGTCAATCACGAAACCGGAGATGGCGAGCACCATCGCCATGCGGGGCACACCGACAATCGGCAGCTTGAGGAACTGGGCGATCGTAATCAGCGGCGCGGCATAATCGCGCATCGGGTTCACTTCGCCAAGCCGCTCACGCGCATCCGTCCAGAACACCTCCGGATGGAACAGCACGGAAACGATGGTCATAAACAGCGCTTTCAATCCCATGGATACCTCCCTGTTATCGTAACCATTTCTGCGGATTCTGCTTCACCTTGCCTTTCCAGATTTCGAAGTGCACCGTGGAGCCACCCTCCGGCATTGGCGCTGACGTACCGAGCAACTGACGCGACTTGATCAGATCTCCGGAAACCACTGAAACCTTGGCAAGATGAGCATACACGGTAAGATACGATTTCGGATGACGAACAATCACCACCGTGCCGAAGGTCGGCAAGAAGGCCACCTGCACCACCTTGCCGCCGGAGACCGAGCGAACCGGTGTACCGGCGGGTACCGAAATATCGATGCCATTGTTCACGGTCACAATGTTCAGTTCCTTGTCGCGATGGCTGCCGAACTTGCGCACCACCACGCCATTCTTGACCGGCCACGGCAACGATGAACCGGCATCAAAGTTGGCCGACACGCGTTTCAGCTCCTGCTCGGTGAAATCGACAGGCCCCGCCGCCGCCGGTCGCTCCTTCAGAACTTTTTGACCAAGACGCCGCCGCCGTTCAGCCGCGCGCCGCCGCGCCTCCTTGGCAAGGCGCTGCTTCCGGAGCGCCTCTTCGCGCTCCTTGCGGATCAGCTCCTGCTGGGCCATAATGAGCGCCTCGATTTTCTTTTGCATCAGCCGCTGCTTTTTGCGCACACGGGCAATGCGGTGAGCGTAGGCGCGCTTGTGCTTCTTGAGGCTGCTCAGCACCGCCTCCTTCTCCTTTTTCTTTGAAGCATAGCCCTGAAGCTCCAGCTGCTGCGACTTCATGGCGTTCTGCTTCTGCCGGTAGCTCGCCTGAAGCCGCGCACGGCTGGCCTCCATCTCTTGCGCGCTGGACTGGAGTTCGCCCACCCTCGAGCGCACCGCTCGCGAGAGAAAACCGACATATCGGCTCCTGACGACAGCATCGTTGACCGAATGGGAAGAGAAGAGCAACTCGGCGTTCCGGTTGCCGCCGCGCTTGTAGGCCGCAACAGCGATGCGCCGGAAATCCCCGGAGAGGTGATGGTAATGGGTACGGTTCTCGGCAAGCTCTTCGCGCAACTTGTCGATCTCCTTGTCAAGCCCCTCCAGAAGGTTCTGGTTCTCCTTGATGAGGCGCTCATAAACCAGAATCTGCTTGCGGATATTCTTGAGATCGGTCACCGAGCGGGCTTCGTTCTTTTTGGTGCGCTTCAGCTTCGACTGATACTCGCCAAGCTGCTTCTTGAGGTCGGAAAGGGTGCGCTCAACCTGCTTGCGCTCCCTGACGATCTTGTTCATTTCAGCACTGGCCGCGTGCACGGTGAGCGGAAAAAGCGACAGGGCGCAGATCAGACAAAGTGAAGTTGAAACAAGCTGGAAGAGTGAGACTACCTGAAAACGGCGGACGGAAAACAATTGCATAGGGTCGAAAAAGTTAGCACTCGAAAAAAGAGATCACATCGAACAGCGCCCGTCATAACTGAGCATGGAAACCGGTTGAATGGCTTTAAAATAAAATTTGTTTTTCTGAGGCTGAAATAATTAAATAAGTCTTTTTGCACCTTTTCTGGATGTAACTTTCGTACTGAATGGACAAACTCGTCATCCGCGGCGGAAAAAAGCTGAGTGGCACGGTGGCCGCTTCGGGCTCCAAGAACTCCGCACTACCCATCATCGCCGCAACTCTGTTGACCCCGAACGGCGGCACCTTCGGCATCAACCGGATTCCCGACCTCAAGGATGTGCGAACCTTCATCCAGTTACTCGACTACCTCGGTGCGAAAACCTCGTTTGAAAATAACCGGCTTGAGACCGATTCAAGCCATCTGGAAAGCATCGAAGCACCTTACGAGCTGGTCAAAAAGATGCGTGCATCGATCTATGTGCTCGGCCCGCTGCTCGCCCGCTTCGGCCATACCCGCGTTTCGCTGCCCGGTGGCTGCGCCTTCGGCCCGCGTCCGGTCGATCTGCACATCATGGCGATGGAAAAGCTCGGCGCCACCGTAACGATTGAGCAAGGCTTCATCGACGCCCGCGTCAACGGCTCACGCCTGCGCGGCGCCGAGATCGACTTCCCCATCTCCTCGGTGGGCGCAACAGGCAACGCCCTGATGGCTGCCGTCACCGCCGAAGGAACGACGGTGCTGGAGAACGCGGCGCTCGAACCGGAAATCGAGTGCCTCTGCCACTTCCTGCAAAAGATGGGAGCGAAGATCAGCGGCATCGGCACCACGACGTTGGCCATTGAAGGGGTCGAGAAGCTCAAGGCGGTCGAGTTCGACAACATCTTCGACCGCATCGAGGCTGGAACCTTGTTGAGCGCGGCGGCCATCACCGGCGGCAGTGTCACAGTCACCGGCACCGTGCCGGAGCACCTCGGCTCGGTGCTCAACGCCTTCCGCCAGTCCGGCTGCTTGGTGACGGTCAAGGGCGACGCCATTACGCTCACCGCACCCGAAGAGCTGCAACCGGTCGATATTACGGCCCGCCCATATCCGGAGTTCCCCACCGACATGCAGGCGCAGTGGATGGCCCTTATGACGCAGGCCCGCGGCAACAGCACCATTATCGATCGCATCTATCTGGAACGCTTCAACCACCTGCCCGAGTTGAACCGCTTGGGAGCCCACATCGAAATCAGGGACAACTGGGCGCTGGTACACGGCCCACAGGAGCTGATCGGCACGAAGGTGATGTCCACCGACCTGCGCGCCTCCGCCTGCCTGGTGCTGGCCGGACTGGTGGCGAAGGAGACGACAGAAGTGCTCAGGGTCTATCATCTCGACCGCGGCTATGAATCGATCGAGAAAAAACTCACGTCACTCGGGGCTGATATTAAGCGAGAACGTTATCAGGAATTTTCCTGAAAAAAAGAGGTAAACGTTTTTTGGATTTTTAATTACAAGCCGTATATTAAGACCACTCTGAAGCACAGATGGTCTGTTCAAGGGCCCTTAGCTCAGTTGGTCAGAGCAAGCGACTCATAATCGCTGGGTCGTAGGTTCAAGTCCTACAGGGCCCACCAACTGATGGTGAATCAGGGAAAAACATATGGCGTGTTCGTCTAGTGGCCCAGGACATCGCCCTCTCAAGGCGAAGATCACGGGTTCGAATCCCGTACACGCTACAAGTATAAATCTCGGCGAAAATTAGGATTTATACGCTACGCACCCGTAGCTCAACTGGATAGAGTATCTGACTACGAATCAGACGGTTAGAGGTTCGAATCCTCTCGGGTGTACCAGAGAAGTACCAAAAAACAAAAAAAAGACCTGCGAGTTACTTCCCGCAGGTCTTTTTTTTGTTTTTAAAAACTCTCTGAAAGACTCTACTTGATAGCCCGACAGCTCGACCTCTTGTGCTTTTGCGCCCAGAGCTCGAGCATCACTCCGCTGTTCAGCTTCCTTGTTCAAGCAAAGCAAGGCGCTTGCTCAACTGCTGTATCTGTGCATTTTGATTATTAACCTTGAAACGCAATGCATCAACGGCTTCGCCTGACACTCCGTAATGACCAGCCTTTTTGCGTTTGTTCGGAGCCGTTTCGAGCGCAATCGTCACGCCAGCCCGACCCATCACTTCGCCTCCCGAAAGCGCAGCCCCTGCGTTGAATAACACGCACTTGCTGGAATAATGATTCACCCCGGCGGCAACCGCATATTTTCCGTTGTACGTACCGGCTCCGACGCCAACCTGCGTCGGACATGACTCAATGTACGTACCAGCCTGGATGCCGCTCAAGGCTGCCGACATCGCGCCAACGCGGCTTACGCGGTCATCCAGCGCGCCAATGTCCCGGTTCGTTTCATACAACTGACTGCCATTGACCGCATCGGTACTGGTGCTGCTGAGCACGCCATCGCTTACGCCAGTAATTTTGCCACTACCTCCGTCATTGATAACGACATTGCCAAATTTGGGAGAATCCGCCATCTGGATATTGATTGTCCCCGTTGCTGCATCAGTGGTGGTTTTGATATTGTCACCCGAATAAGAGCCAGCGGTCAATGCTCCGCCTTTAATGAGAAGCGTCTCCCCGTTGGTGCGGGTTATCGGACCGCCATCATTGCCGCCAAAGCCGAGGTTGACTTTGGTATTTATCGCATGATAGAGCTGACCACCATTGACGGCGTCGGTGCTTCCTGCGGCGACGACGCCATCAGCAACATTAGTGATCTTTTTGCTACCAGCATTAATGCCATCCCCTGTTACGCTTGGCCCTCCAGTGATCGTCACGCCATTGGTATTGACAAGCGTATTGCCCGCCTTTATGCTCTTGATGTCGGTGAGTTCGGGATTCACGCCATAGCTGACCGTATTGCCGGACTGCGATACAATCATGTTATTGCCGGCCTCATACGTCACCGTGCCTCCGGGCGCGACATTCTGAGTAGCCGTCCCCACCGCCTGTCCAGTCGTGCCGCTGGTTGCGCCGGTCGTCATGTTCCAGCCTTTCGAAGCGGTTTCTGCTACGCTGTAGAGCTGACCACCATTGACGGCGTCGGTGCTTCCTGCGGCGACGACGCCATCAGCAACATTAGTGATCTTTTTGCTACCAGCATTAATGCCATCCCCTGTTACGCTTGGCCCTCCAGTGATCGTCACGCCATTGGTATTGACAAGCGTATTGCCCGCCTTTATGCTCTTGATGTCGGTGAGTTCGGGATTCACGCCATAGCTGACCGTATTGCCGGACTGCGATACAATCATGTTATTGCCGGCCTCATACGTCACCGTGCCTCCGGGCGCGACATTCTGAGTAGCCGTCCCCACCGCCTGTCCAGTCGTGCCGCTGGTTGCGCCGGTCGTCATGTTCCAGCCTTTCGAAGCGGTTTCTGCTACGCTGTAGAGCTGACTCCCGTTAACCGCATCGGTCGATGTCGAAGTGACGTGGCCCGCCGCGACATTGGTGACCTGACGTTCATTTCCCGAGCTTCCAACGCTGACGACGCTTGCCGGAGAAGTACCGGCAAAACCAGAATAGGTGATGCCATTGACCGTTGCCGATGAGACGCCGTTAGCGGTCTCGGCAACCGAGCCCTGCCCAAGCGCCACGCCGCCCGGAGTATCAGCCTGCGCCCCCGCGCCAACAGCAACAGCGTCACTTTGCGACGCCGTTGCACCATCACCGATGCTGACCGTACTGTTAACAGGCGCGGCAGTCGAGCCGATTGAATTCCCGGCATTACGGCCAATAGCAACATTGTTATCGCCGGTCACTGTATTGCCGGAATCGTAGCCGAAAGCGCTATTGTTATCGCCAACCACAGTATTGCCAACCAAAACGCCAACCGCTGTATTGTTGTCACCAACGACGCTGTCACCAGCAGTTACACCATTTGAAAAATTACCGGCATATGCCGGCGCTACGCTACCAAGCAACAGTATCGAAAGCGCCGCCAAACCACTGACTTTTTTGAATGATGAAGGGTTCACCAACAACACA
>CBEUNJ010000011.1:0-23472 GCA_965544465.1 uncultured Chlorobaculum sp. | reverse complement strand
TTTAGAGGTGCCCTCAAGTTTCGCCGTGGGCAACGCGGTCAGCCGTGGTATTTCGTCAATTTTTCCAAAGGAAAAGGTACGGCGATTACCAATGAATCGGTCTATGGACAAGAGAATGTCGAGGCTGAACGAAAAGAGTACGTGCTCGATGATCCGGGTGTGCTTGCCATCAAGGGATTGGGACAGTTCAAGGAGTTCCGGGTGGTTTCTGAATTTCGCAGCCTGATTGAAAACTGGCATATTTCGGATTTCCATATAAGCGATGCTCGTCCGAGCACCGATTTTGGTTATGACGAACATCTTTCGACTCGTGGCGACAATATCCCGCAGGTTGCGCAATTTCTTTATGAAAACCATCGGGATCGATTCGATAAGGTGCTTGATGCCATGAAGAAACGGGTTCCGGGCGTGAGCAAGGTGGAGGCAAAGCCAACAGTTGATGGTCGCCTGGTGCTTCAGTTTCAAGATGGCAGTTTCAAAGACCCGTTTATTTCCCGCTATGTTTCGGACGGGACGATAAAAATGTTCGCCTATCTCGTTCTTCTCTACGATCCAAAACCACATCCACTACTCGCTGTCGAGGAGCCAGAAAACCAGCTTTATCCCGAATTGCTGTACGAACTGATCGAGGAGTTCCGTGATTATGCTCGTCGCGGGGGGCAGGTATTCGTTTCTACGCATTCGCCAGATTTTCTCGATGGGGCACGACTTGATGAGGTGTATTGGCTGATTAAAAAGGATGGATATACGACGGTGAAACGTGCATCCGAGAGCAAATTGTTGAACAGGCTTGTCGAAGAAGGAGATTTACCCGGAGTTCTTTGGCGTCAGGGACTTTTCGAGGGGGTTGGCCTATGACGGGCAAGGTGGTCTTTCTGCTTGAAGAACGGTCGATGAAGGAGCTGCTTGATGGTCTTTTACCTCGATTTTTTCCTGATTTGAAGTTTCAATGCGTTCCGCATGAGGGAAAGCACGATCTCGAAAAGAGTATTCCAAGGAAACTTCGAGCATGGCAAGAACCTGGAGTTCGATTCGTGATTGTCTATGACAACGATGCTGGGGATTGTATTGAGCTGAAACAGCGGTTGACTGCATTATGCAATGAATCGGGAAGACCGGATACGCTTGTGCGAATTGCCTGTCAGGAACTCGAAGCTTGGTATTTCGGTGATCCATTAGCCTTGGCGCAGGCATTCGATAAGAAACGATTGAGCAAGATCGGCAATAAATCCCGTTATCGTGATCCTGATTCGATCATTTCTCCTGCCAAAGCGATATCAAAGCTGATTCCTGAATTTCAGAAGATTTCAGGAGCCAGGAAAATGTCCGCTCATCTGAGCCGGACCGAAAACCGGTCGAGCAGTTTTCATGCTTTGATAGATGGGCTGGAGCAATTGGCTACGTCGATGTCGTTGCTTGAGTGAAGGGTATCTCTAAAAGTCGGAACAGATACAAGATATTGAGATATATTGACTTAAGCGCTCTATAAGTTCTGCAATATGCGTATCTTGACGCAGTTTCCATCAACGTGGCCAAAACGCGCAAAACATTAGCTCACCATCACCACAAACATTCGCTTTCGATGTGTACGGCACACTGATCGATACGCATGGACTGGTATCGATATTGGGAAACGTTTCCCGGTAAAAACGCTACCGAACTGTCTCAATTCTGGCGGCAGAAGCAGCTTGAATACTCTTTCCGGCGAGCGCTTATAAACCGTTACTGCTCGTTTGCTAAATGCACTGCAGAAGCACTGGAGTTTGCTTGTAATGCTCGATCTGAACATTCGCTCTTTGCGGCTGACGTGAAAGTGACCTACATTGTAATGAGGGCTCCAAATACTCTGGTGGCCGCCTGACAATCTGAAAAACGCTTGAGCTATGGCACGCACTCCCGAACAACTGGCAAGGCTTTTGCAGCGCGAAATCCTGATCGATCTGGAGTGGTTGCCAGATGGGGTCATCGGCGCAAATGGCAGCGTGTTTATTGAAGCTGATCCTTCAGTGGTGTGGAGGATGCTGACCGATTACAATCATCTGGACAAAACGATGCCCAAGGTCGTTGCCAGCAAGCTGGTGGAGGAAAACAACCACACCAAAATCATCGAACAGTCAGGCAGGTCGGGGATTTTCATTTTTGAAATGACCGTGCACTTCACGCTCAAGGTGGAGGAGGTCTATCCGGAGCGGCTCTATTTTTCGCAGCTCAGCGGCGATTTCAAGGTCTATGAAGGCGAGTGGAGGCTTGAGACGCTCGATGGAAACAACGGGTCGGGCACGCTGTTGACCTATCAGGCGGAGATCAAACCCGACTTTTTCGCTCCACAGTTCGTGGTGAGCTTCGTTCAAAGCCAGGACCTGCCCACCATCCTGAAGGGCGTCCGGCACTACTGCGAGGCTCAGGCTAAAAACTGAACCGGGATCAGCTCACGCCTTGATGATCCAGTACAGCCTTCCGCCCTGACGCACCTTTTCAAAGCGCCCGGATGAGAAAAGCGCTAGCATCGACTCTTCGACCTTTGCCGCATCCCCGATAAACAGCTTTTCAAGCGCCGCTTGCAGCTCCTCTTCCTGCAACGGATGGCGGGCGGCGATACCGGAAACGGTTTCAAGCAGGTTGTCGGCAGAACCGAGCATCATTTCGCCTTTAGCGGGATTGAGCACCGGAGCTGCGGCGGAGAGGATGAAAACAGCACGTCGCACCCGCTCCGCGTCGGGCATGATGGCGGAGCTTCCGGGCGCAGGCCGGGTCGGAAGCACCAGATGGATCATGTCGGGCTTGACTTCCAAAAGCACCGCCGCCAGCTCTTCAAGCGCCTCCTCCGAGTCGTTTACCCCTTTGATGAGCATCACCTCAATCCAGAGCTTTCCCGAATACTCCTGCCGGAAGAGCCGCAGCCCCTCGACGTGCTTCTCGAAGGTAAAGCCCGGCGCAGGCCGGTCGATACGCTCGAACAGCTCCGGAGAACCGGCGTTGAGCGACGGCAGCACCGTATCGGCCTGGAGCAGCTCTTGGCGGACTTCCAGATCGCTCAAGAGCGAGCCGTTGGTGATGACAGCAACCGGAATCTCCGTCACCTTTTTGACTTCCGAGATCAGCCAGCCAAGTCCTTTGTAAAGCGTGGTTTCGCCGGAACCGACGAAGGTGATCCAGTCGATGGGCTTGCCGCTCGCGACTGTTTCAAGAATCTCGGCAAGAATAGCATCCTTCGGGAAAAATTCACGTCGCTCGGTCACGTATTCCTTCGTGCGGCCAAGCTGGCAATAGATGCAGTTCCACGTGCAGCTCTTCGAGGGCAAGAGATCGACGCCAAGTGACTGGCCGAGGCGTTTGGACGAAACTGGTCCGAAAACATAGTTCATAGCAAAGCTCCTTTGTGCGGTCAGCCCATTTCGGTGGCAGGTATAAATGCAGAAAGTTTTTCAGCGCTCTCCGCCTCGAACGCCTCGCGCGACACGTTCGGCAGCACCAAGCTGGAGGCGATGAAAGCAACGATCTCAAGGGCAAAAATCGCCGCGTAGGCCAGCATGTGATTGCCGGAAAAGTGATAGACGAGGTCGCGAATCACTCCCGCGCTCGAATGGCCGATGAAGATGGCCAAACTCTGCGCAGTGCCCCACAAGCCCATGTAAATGCCGCTGCGCCCAGCGGTCATGTTCATCATCATGGTGATGTTGGAGACGCTGGCCGCGCCGAGGCCGATACCGGTCACTACAAGCGCAATACGCAGAAAATGGACATCGTGCATGAAGCCAGCGGCGGTGATGAGACCGAAACCGATCGCGCCGAACACATTGCCGAAATAAGCGCCGCGCCGTGCGCCGATGCGCGAGAGCAAAAAGCCGGTCAACAGCATGAGAATGAGCTGCGTGCCGCCCATTACCGGTTTGAAAAGCTTGGTCGTCACCGAAACTGGCATTCCGAACACCTCCGCGCCAAATGGATCCATCACCACCTCGTTGGCGAACAGGGCGAAAATGGAGATGAAAATGTAGAGCGCAAAACGCATGGTGTTGGGCGAGGAGGCGAGCAGGCGAATCGCCTGGGAAAACGGGAGGCTGTGCTTCTCTGTGCCCTTGCCGATTTCGGCGTTACGCCGTTCGACGCCCAGCACGGCAACAAGCCCGACGCTGAGAGCCACGAGCCCACCGATTTCGGCAACCTGCGTCAGGCGTTCGGGTGTGAACACTTTCAGGTAGGAACCAATGGTGTAGTTGGAAATGATAGCCGTCAAAACCATGAGCGTCCAGCTCGCTCCGGCGATCTTGCCGATATCTTTTTCGTCAACCATGTCGGCAATCAAGGCGTAGTAGGCGGTCGTAGCAACCTGAAGGCCGAAGCCGAAAATCAGGAAAATGGCGCTGAGCTTCCAGAGCGCCAGATCGGTCAGGGCGGACTCGGTGATCGAGGCCAGACTGCCGCCGGCAATGTGCACCTCGTAGGCCGCCGAAGGCGAAAGCACGAATGAAACGATACAGCTTACCAGGCCGATAAGCACATACGGCGTGCGGCGATAACCAAAAATGGTGTGGCGGTCGGAGAGATTGCCCGCCCATACCTTGACGCCGATAATGGCCAGAAGCTCCTTGAGGCTGATGAGTCCAAGCGCGATGGTGGCGGGAAGAAACAGCTCCTTGATCATTACCCGGTTCAGGATGTCCTGCACGAAGCCAAGCATGATGCCGAACCCTATCTGAAACAGCGAGAGCCGGACGAGATTGAAAACCCGAAAAAATTTGTTCATGGAGCGCCAGAAAAAAGATTGAAACTGTCAAGGAGCCTGCTGGTCAAACGAGGCCATAATTTACATAAAACCCCCGCTTTCTCAAGGATTCCGTCAGGCTCGACACCTTGGAAATCAGGCCGATTTTGGTTATTGTGCCTTGAGTAAACATCATCTTGGGGGTGCTTTGCCGGAATCATTTTGACAAAGCTGAGATCAAACCCCTACAACTTGATGCAGGTAATGCTGTCGCAAGGAAAGATGAAGCACGTCACTGTTCCGCCTCTGCTTCACCATCTCTTTACGGCTGACACGGCCTGTATTCCTTTTTTCAGATTCGCCCCATGAATACAGAGAGCGCTTCCTGCCCTAACAGGCATGTTTTCGGCCCCGCATCATCCCGCATAACCGTCAACGGTACCCTCTACCCGATTGAAGTCGGTATGCGCCAGGTAACACTCAAGAGAACCTACGAGTGCAAGGGCGAGCCATTCAACTCGATGCCGCTGTACGACACGAGCGGCCCGTTCGGCGATCCTAACGGCGAGCACGATGTGCGTAAGGGGCTGGAGCCGGTGCGCGACCGCTGGGGCTTCGAGAACGACTCAGTCGAATCGGCAAACGGTGAACTTTCGATGACCGGCCGCAAGCCGCGCGTGGCAAAGTCGGGAGAGGCAGTCACGCAGATGCACTTCGCGCGCAAAGGCCTCATCACGCCGGAGATGGAGTACGTGGCGATCCGCGAGAATCAGGCACTCGAAGAGTGGATCGAAAAGTGCGGCGGCAAACCCGTCACGCCAGAGATGGTGCGCGAGGAGGTGGCAAAAGGACGGGCAATCATCCCGGCCAACATCAACCACCCGGAGATCGAGCCGATGATTATCGGGCGCAATTTCCGGGTGAAGATCAACGCCAACATCGGTAACTCGGTGCTCGGCTCGTCAATTGACGAGGAGGTCGAAAAGGCGGTCTGGGCCTGCCGCTGGGGCGCGGACACGGTGATGGATCTGAGCACGGGCAAGAATATCCACCAGACGCGCGAGTGGATTCTGCGCAATTCACCGGTGCCGATCGGCACGGTGCCGCTCTACCAGGCGCTCGAAAAGGTGGGCGGCAAGGCTGAGGATTTGAGCTGGGAGGTCTATCGCGACACGCTCATCGAGCAAGCCGAGCAAGGGGTGGATTACTTCACCATCCACTCCGGCATCCTCGCCGCCACCTTGCCCGACGCTGAAGCACGCCAGACCGGCATCGTCTCTCGCGGTGGATCGATCATGGCGCGCTGGTGCCGCGCTCATAACCAGGAGAACTTCCTGTTCACCCACTTCGACGACATCTGCGAGATTCTGCGCAGCTACGACGTGGCGGTCTCACTCGGCGACGCGCTACGCCCCGGATCGATTGGTGACGCCAACGACGCCGCACAGTTCGGCGAACTAAAAACGCTCGGCGAGCTGACCCTCCGAGCTTGGAAGCGCGACGTGCAGGTGATGATCGAAGGCCCCGGCCACGTGCCGCTGCACATGATCCGCGAGAACATGGAGATGCAGCTCAAGCACTGCCACGAAGCGCCGTTCTACACCCTCGGCCCGCTCGTGACCGACGTGGCTGCCGGGTACGACCACGTCAACTCGGCCATCGGCGGCACGCTCATCGCCAGCCTTGGCTGCTCGATGCTCTGCTACGTCACGCCGAAAGAGCATCTCGGTCTGCCCGACCGCGACGACGTGCGCGAAGGCGTCATCGTCCACCGCGTCGCCGCCCATGCCGCTGACATCGCCAAGGGCAGCCACACCGCGTGGCTGCGCGACGAACTGATGAGCAAAGCCCGCTACGCCTTCGAGTGGGAAGACCAGTTCAGCCTTGCGCTCGACCCGCTCAAAACCCGGCAGATCCACGCCCAAAACATCGTCGCTACCGGCGACACCGTCGCCACCGCAAAATTCTGCACCATGTGCGGCCCCGACTTCTGCTCGATGAAACGCTCGCAGGAAACAACTGAGGGGATGTAACTTATACGACCTATTTTTCCCTTTCCCCGAAAAAGCCAAAGGCTGCCCCAATCACTGAGCAGCCTTTGAAACGCTGAATTTCCAACCTCTTGCTTTACCCTGCAGCCTCGACAATCGCCATGAAATCGTCGGCTTTGAGGCTTGCGCCGCCGATGAGGCCGCCGTCGATGTCGGGCATCGCAAACAGCTCTGCGGCGTTGGAGGGTTTGACGCTGCCGCCGTACTGGATCCGGAGATGATCGGCGGCTTTCTGGTCGTAGAACTCGGCAACCTTGGCGCGGATCATCGCATGAACCTCCTGCGCCTGCTCTTTGGTGGCGGTCTTGCCGGTGCCGATAGCCCAGACCGGCTCGTAAGCGATCACCAGCGTGCTGATGTCCGACACGTCGGCCAGTCCCTCGACCACCTGGGCGGTCACGATTTCGCCGGTCACGCCGCGCTCGCGCTCGTCGAGCGTCTCGCCGACACAGAGAATGACGTGAAGCCCCTCAGCAAGCGCCTTTCTGACCTTGCGGTTGACAATCTTGTTGGTTTCGCCGAACAAGTGCCGGCGCTCGGAGTGACCGAGGATAACGTAACTGCACCCGGCGGCAGCGAGCATCCGAGTCGAAACTTCGCCGGTAAACGCTCCGTCGTTTTCGTAGTGGCAGTTCTGGGCGGCAAGCTGCACACCGCTCCACTCGATCGCCTTGCCGACTTCGTGCAAGGCGGGAAAGGTGGGGGCGATACCAACTTCACAGGTAGGCTTCGAGTCCCCGACCTTTTCGGCGATGGCGGTCGCCAGCTCAATCGACTCGGCAATGGTGTTGTTCATCTTCCAGTTGCCAACAACAATGGTTCTGCGCATAATTAGTAGTCTGTTACGACTTCGGTATAAATTTTATCGATGTTTGAAACCTCAAACGAGTGCTTTGCGAAACGGGCATCACGAAGCACAACTTTGTTCTGGTCAACAGCCGTTACATAGCCGTGCCAGACGCGTTGCTCGGTGGTGACAAGATTGACCTCCTTGTCGATCAGATCACGATTGCCGCTGATCTGCGAGCCCTTATAAATTACCTGTCGTTTTCCCATGAGAAAAGTAAAACGTTTTATTTAACAAAGATATCAAGTATCTCGTAATGCAGTTCGCCTTTCGGTACGATGATGGTGGCCTTGTCGCCAACCGACTTGCCGATCAAACTGCGGCCAACGGGAGAGCGCACGGAAATCTTGCCAAGATCGGAATCGGCCTCCTCGGATGACACAAGCGTGTATTCGATCACTTCATCCGCATCATCAAGATTACGCAATTTGACGGAGGTAAGAATATAGACCCGGTCAGTCTTGATCTGCTTCGGATCGAGAATGGTGGCGGACGCCAGTTTTTTTCCCAGTTCGTTGATTTTCGCTTCAAGCTGCGACTGCTCTTCACGGGCGGCGTCATACTCGGCATTTTCACTCAAATCGCCGTGGGAACGAGCCTCGGCAATTTTTTCGAGCACCTCCGTACGGATTTGCGTGGACAACCGGTGCAAATCTTCCTTGAGCCGATTGTACCCATCTCGTGTCAGATAAATGCGGTTACTCATGTCAATTCATAATTTTGGTTGGCAATGCTGAAGAGCGAATAATCACCGCACGTTACAGCAGCGATGGAACACTTGACAAACAAAAAAAAGTAAAGTCAGCAGCCGGGCTGACTTTACTTTGTCTCAAGCAATTTAAGAATCTTTACCCTACAGGCAAAGCGCATTACAGATTAAACGCCAAATACATCCGGCTCGAACCGCGCTCGACAAGCAGAAAAAGCAAATCGCCCTTTTTCTTTTTATCGGCAATCGCCTTGAACTGGGCAACCGATCCGACCTCTTTGCGGTCCACCGACTTGATGATGTCACCTGGCCGGAGCCCAGCCATGTAGGCCTGGCTGGAGCGGTCAACCGAACTGACCACGATGCGGTGCGCAGCGGGATTGAGATTGAAGCGCTCGGCCATCGCCTTGTTTAGCGGAGCGACCGCAAAGCCGAGGAGCTGGTTGTCAACAGGCGATTGCCGCTCCTGTTCGGCGATTGGCAGATTGTCGGGCTGCGTCTGAAGCTTCACGTCAAGCGTACGCGTTCGGCCATCGCGAAGGATGACGACCGACTCCGTGTCGCCGGGAGCTTTACTGGCCACGACATTGCGCAGTTCGGCTGAGCTGCTGACCTTTTTTCCGGCAAAATAGAGGATGACATCACCGGTCTTCAGGCCCGCCTTCGCTGCCGGGCTTCCCTTCATGACCGTGCCAACCAGCACCCCTTCTGGCCGTTTCATGTTCAGCCCCTTGGCGATCTTGTCGTCGATATCCTGAATGGTGACACCAAGGTAGCCACGCACCACCTTGCCGTACTTGACCAGCGAGGTATAGACTCTGTAGGCCATGTTGGACGGCACGGCGAAGCCGATCCCCTCGAAGCCTCCGGTGCGGCTTGCGATGGCCGTGTTGATGCCCACCAGCTCGCCGCCGATATTGACCAGCGGGCCGCCCGAGTTGCCGGGATTGATGGCCGCGTCGGTCTGGATGAAGTTTTCGTAATCGGTCACGCCAACATTCACCCGCCCCTTGGCGCTAACGATGCCCTGCGTCACCGTGCGGGCGAGATTCTCGCCAAGCGGACTACCGATAGCGATCACCCACTCGCCAACACGCAGCTTGTCGCTGTTGCCGATGGCGATCGGCTTGAGTCCTTTGGCGTCGATCTTCAGCACGGCCAGGTCGGAGTGCGGATCCTTGCCGATGATTTTTGCCGTGAACTTGCGATTATCGGCCGTCATGACAGAAATGGAATCCGCCTTGTCGATCACATGGTTGTTGGTCAGAATGTACCCGTCACGGCTGACAATAACGCCAGATCCAAGTCCGTGAATGACCTCCTTTCGGGCGTTCGGCATGTCGGAAAAGGGAAAATCGAACATCTCGCCGAACGACTTGCCGAAAAAGTCGAACGGTGTCATAACTCGCCGGTCTATCGCCTTTTCGGTATAGATCGTCACTACCGATGGCGTGGCTGACTGGGCAATATCGACGAAAGCGTCGTTGAAATCGGCAAGCGTCCGAATGGGGTGCTCACGCAGTTTTTCGGCTGCAACGCTGGTGTTGGCGTGGTTGGCGACCGTGAAAAGGCTGCTATCCTGGCCGTTCAGCGAAAAGTCGAGATTGGAAAAAGCAAGCGCTCCGGCGACAATGCCGATGGAAACAAGCCCAGCTGACTTGAACATCATTCGTTTCTTTTTCATAGTGCATCAAGTGTTGAGGTTAATCAGGAAGATGTCTCAATACGTTCGAGGGTGGTCAGACCGGCCCTCATCTTGTTCATGGTTTCTTCGTATTCAAACTCGGGCGTCGAATCGGCTACAATGCCGCCCGCCGCCTGGAAGTAGATTGTACCATCGCTGATGACCATCGTTCGGATGGCGATGGCCGTGTTCAGCCCGCCACGGAAATCGAGAAAGCCAACTGCGCCGCCGTACAGGCCGCGCTTCTCCTTTTCCAGCTCGGAGATGATCTCCATTGCGCGAACCTTGGGTGCTCCGGTGAGCGTGCCCGCCGGGAAGCACGACCAGAAAGCGTCCATCGCGCTCAGTCCATCCTGCAATTCACCGCGCACATTGCTGACAATGTGCATGACGTGCGAGTACTTTTCGATAGCCATCATTTCGTTGGTCTCGACCGTGCCGATCTTGGCGATGCGGCCAATGTCGTTGCGACTCAGGTCGATGAGCATCAGGTGCTCGGCGCACTCCTTCTCATCGGAAAGCAGCTCGCAAGCAATGCGTTCGTCATCCTCGAAGGTTTCGCCGCGCCGCCGCGTACCGGCAATGGGGCGGGTATCGACAATCCGGCGTCCGGCGCGGTCGCGCTCCACCTTAACCAGCAGCTCGGGAGAAGAGCCGACCACGTGGAAATCGTCAAAATCAAAAAAGTAGAGGTACGGCGACGGGTTGATCGTACGGAGCTCGCGATAGACATCAAACGGGCGCGTATGCAGTGTGCGTTTCAGGCGCTGCGAAATCTGCACCTGGAAAATGTCGCCGGCGAGGATGTACTCCTTGGCCTTGAGCACCTTGGCGTAATACTCCTCGCGCGTGGTGTTGGAAACGACCGGCTCCGGCTTCTCGGGACGAAGCGGCACCAGAGCGGGTTCAAGCGGCTGCTGCATCAGCGCGGCCAGTTCATCGATCTTGCGATCAGCTCGCTCGCGATCAGCTTCATCCAGATAGTTGGCCACCAGATAGAGCTTGCGCATCACGTTGTCGAAAATGACTAGCGTGTCACAAAACAGCAGACACAGATCGGGCATTCCCGAAGGATCGGGACGCTCGGGCGCGGGAATCTTCTCGATGAGGTGCATGGTGTCGTAGCCGAAGTAACCGAACACGCCCGAGGTGCTCATCTGCTGCGAGCCGTTCTTGCTGCGCGGCTGCTCTTCGGAAGAGAACATCGCCATGCAGCGATCGACGATGGCGCGTAAATCGCTTTCCTCCGAGACGATAGAGGAGAGCGCGTCAAAACGTGAATCGCGCACCTCAAGCGTGGCCTCTCCATCGACTCTGCCCTTGAGCACAGCTACGGGATCAAGGGCGATATAGGAAAAACGGGCCAGACGCTCCTCACCCTCGACCGATTCAAGCAGGCAGGAGTAGGGACGCTGAAGTTTGAGATAGACCGAAACCGGCGTCTCGGTATCGGCTTGGAAGGTTCTGACAAGAGGCTTCAGAATAAACGACGGCTCCCCATACTGGCCGGCCGCATTGTCCGCAAAAGATCTGATCATGAATTATTGCTTGCTGCGATAAAGTGAAAAAATCATATCATTACTCTGGTTTTCCCCTTAGTATAAACAGGAACCTGCCGACATGAAAAAAAAGCGCGGACCAGTCAGAAAATGGTTGACCGCCTTCATTCTTTCACCGGGAATGATCTTCACCCTGGTCTATCTGCTGGTTTGGGTGGGAACCAACTTCTATCTCGATCACGCCTTCAAGCGCCATCTGAAACAGGTATTCCTCTCCGAAACCGGTCAACGCTTGCAGCTCGATGTCCGCTCGCTTGAAACGGGATTCACTCTCGATTCGATCATCCTGAAAAAGCTCGAACTCTGTCCGCTCGATGCTCCTGAAAGCCAAAGCAACGGGCCGGGTCAGATGCAGATCGCCAAGCTTGAAATCGACTGGCCAGATATGTGCTTCATGCCCTTCAGGCCTTCTGACGAACTGCACTCGATACGGAAAATCGCCAGACAGATTCTCTCACACGCCGGTCAGTGAACGGCCAAGCCGATGCGATTCCAGCGGATCGACTCGATTTTGTCCACCGGATCGAACAGTAGCGGCAGATTCGGATCCCATGACCAATAGACCATCATTGCCTGTCCCACCAGGTCGCTGTCCGACAAAAAGCCCCAGTAGCGGCTATCGAGACTGTTGTCGCGGTTGTCGCCCATCGCGAAATAGTGGTTGTTCTCGACCGTATAGCTGTCAGCGGGCGAGCCATCGATGAATATCTGATCGCCCGACAGACTGACCGAATGCCCCTCCTCGGCGATCATGGCACGGTACAGCGGAATGGTGCGCATGGTCAGCTTGACAACGTCGCCCTTGCGTGGTATGCGAATCGGGCCGTAGTTGTCCTTGTTGTAGTTGCTCATGGCAGGGAAAATCTGGTAGTCGGGCACGCCCGGCAGCATTTTTTCGCCGATGAACTGGGCGTGAGGCGGAAGCGGCGAGAGCTTGCCGTTGACGTAGAGCTTCTGCTCCTTGATCTGAAGCGTATCGCCCGGCAGTGCCACGCAGCGCTTGATGTAGTTCAGGCTGCGGTCGCGGGGAAACTTGAAAACGATGATATCGCCGCGCTGGACGTCCTGCGCCTTCGGGAAGCGGATGTCGGTAAACGGCACTTTGGCGCCATAAACGAACTTGTTGACGAACAGAAAATCGCCGGCAAGCAGCGTCTTTTCCATTGAGCCGGTGGGTATCCGGTAGGATTCAACGACGAAAATTCTGAGCACCATCGCGACCAGCGCCGCAATAATCAGCGCCTCGAACCACTCTCTCGACTGAGATTTCTGACTGCTTCCCCTGGACTTTCTGCTGTTTTGTTTCACGTTTGGTTACTGTTTTTCTGGGATTACCGGCGCAACACCTTCCGGACGAACGACTTGTATGACGTTATCCGGAAACAGTTCCAGCGCGCTCATCCCGATTTTCCGATGCGCTGAACCTCATTCGTCGATGTTCAGCACGGCCAGGAACGCCTCCTGTGGCACTTCGACGCGGCCAACCTGCTTCATGCGTTTCTTGCCCTCTTTTTGTTTTTCGATCAGCTTGCGCTTGCGGCTGATGTCGCCGCCGTAGCACTTGGCAAGCACGTTCTTGCGCATGGCTGAAATGGTCTCACGCGCGATGACGCGGCTGCCGATGGCCGCCTGGATCGCCACTTCGTACATCTGGCGCGGAATGATGCCCTTGAGCTTCGAGCAGAGCTTGCGGCCCCATTCGTAGGACTTCGAGCGGTGCACGATGGACGAGAGCGCATCGACCGGCTCGCCGTTGAGCAGCACGTCGAGCTTGACCAGGTCGGAGCGGCGGTAGCCGATGTACTCGTAGTCCATGGATGCGTACCCCTTGGAGATCGACTTGAGCTTGTCGTGGAAGTCAAACACAACCTCGCCCAGCGGGAACTCGAAGTGCATGCATACGCGTGCAGTATCGAGATAGTCGGTGTTTTTGTACTCGCCTCGGCGATCCATGCCAAGCTTCATGATGTTGCCGATGTACTCCGACATGGTGATGATCTGCATCGACACGTACGGCTCCTCGATCCAGTTGACCTTGGTCGATTCGGGCATCTTCGACGGGTTATCGACTTCGACCGTCTCGCCGCTGGTCATCACCACGCGGTACTCCACGTTCGGCACCGTAGTGATGATGTTGACGCCGTACTCGCGCTCCAGCCGCTCCTGGATGATCTCCATGTGAAGCAGGCCGAGAAAGCCGCAGCGAAAGCCGAAGCCGAGCGCCGCTGACGTCTCGGGCGTGTAAATCAGCGAGGCGTCGTTTAGCGAAAGCTTTTCGAGTGACTCGCGCAGGTTCTCGAAGTCGTTCGACTCCACCGGATAGAGGCCGCTGAAGACCATCGGTTTCACATCCTTGTAACCGGCGAGCCGTTCCGAGGCGGGATTTTCCACCAGCGTGACCGTGTCGCCGACCTTGGCATCCTTCACATCCTTGATCGAGCAAATCAGGTAGCCGACGTCGCCCGCTTCAAGCACATGTTTGGGCTGGCGTTTCAGGTTCATGGTGCCGATTTCGTCGGCGTAGAACTCTTTTCCGTTGGCGAAAAAGCGAACCTTGTCATCCTTTTTCAGCACACCATCGACAATCCTGATGTAGGCCACTACGCCGCGATAGGCATCGAAAATCGAGTCGAAAATAAGCGCTCGGAGCGGCAACTGCCGGTTGTCGGCGGGCGCGGGAATCCGCTGCACAATCGCCTCCATCAGCTCTTCAATGCCAATGCCAGCTTTGGCCGATACCTGGAGAATTTCATCGCGATTGACACCGATCAGGTCGATAATCTGCTGGGCCACGCCTTCGACATCGGACGAAGGCAGGTCGATTTTATTGATGACTGGAATGATCTCAAGCCCGGCCTCGATTGCCAGGTACAGGTTGGCGATGGTCTGCGCCTCGACGCCCTGCGTGGCATCGACGACCAAGAGCGCGCCTTCGCACGCTGCAAGCGAGCGCGAAACCTCGTAGCTGAAGTCAACGTGGCCGGGTGTGTCGATGAGGTTGAGCGTGTACTCCTTGCCGTCGCTTGATGTGTAGATCATCTGCACGGCGTGGCTCTTGATGGTGATGCCGCGTTCGCGCTCCAGATCCATGTCGTCGAGCACCTGGGCGGTGGACATCTGGTTGCGGGCGAGGGTTTGAGTTGCTTCGAGAAGTCGGTCGGCAAGGGTCGATTTACCGTGGTCGATATGGGCGATAATGCAGAAGTTTCTGATTGTGCCGACTTCTGTTCCTGACGGAGCCATAGGTGTCTGTCCTGAAAAATGAAAAATGGTTGCGAAACGGGCCGGACGAAGAGCGCCCGAGCCGAAAGAATCAAATCATTAAATATACGAAGAAAATAGTGACCATGCAGCGGAATGCGATGGGCGACCTATTCGAAACGCAAGGGTTCATCCCCAAACCGCAGCCCGCGAGCGAACGATTCGGCCTCCATCGCTTTCTTACCCTCGGCCTGAACGGTAAGCAACTCAAGCCAGCCGTCCGAACCGGCAACGAGCAGGCGCCCGTCCTCGATGCGGAGCACACCCGGAGCTTCCGATGACTCAGCGCCATCGAACGGACGGGCTCGGTAGATTTTGAGGTTCTTGCCAGCGAAGGTCGTCCAGGCGGTCGGCTTCATGGCGAGGCCGCGAATGAAGTCGTGCAGGCGCTGCACCGGTTGGTTCCAGTCGATTCGGGTGTTCTGGCGGGTCAGCTTCGGGGCCTTGGTGGCGAGTCGGTCATCCTGCTTCTTGGGTGTAACAGAGCCGGAAGCGATCATACGCAGCGTGCGTTCAACCGTACCCGCGCCGATCTCCGAGAGCCGCTCGAGCAGCTCGGAAGCGTTCTCTGCCGGGCCAATCGGCGTACTGTCCGAGGTGATGATGTTGCCGGTATCGACCGACTGCTGAAGGAAAAAGGTGGTCACGCCGGTTTCGGTATCACCGTTGATGATCGACCAGTTGACGGGAGCTGCCCCACGATAAGCGGGCAGCTGCGATCCATGCAGGTTGAAGGTGCCGAGCGGTGGCAGTTCAAAGACTGCGGGCGGTAGAATGCGGAACGCGGCGACAACGATCACGTCGGGCCGGGCGGCGGCAACCGTTGATGCAAATTCGGCAGTCGTCACGTCGTCGGCCTCGAAAACCGGCAGGCCAAGTTCGAGCGCCAACTGCTTGACCGGAGTCGGCTCGGGCGGCGCGCCTTTGCGGCGGCGGGGTTTGTCGGCTCCGGTCACGACCAGCACCGCCTCGAACTCCGGAGCCATTGCGGCAATGCGACGTAACGAGGGTACGGCGAACTGCGGCGTGCCCATGAACACTACTCTCAATGCCACTCCTCAGACCTCTGCTTCAGCGTTTACTGCATTGCGAGCAATCGGGTAGCTCGTCTTCACGCGCCCCTGCTTGATGGCGTCCAGCTTTTTCTGAACTTTTCTGCGGTCGCGCTTCTCCATACGGTCAACAAACAACGTGCCGTCGAGATGGTCGATCTCGTGCTGAAGCACGCGCGCCATCATGTCGGTGTACTCCTCGGTGTACTCCTCGAACTTCTCGTCGCGGTAGTGCAGCGTAATGCGGGACGGGCGCACGACTTCACCAGCCACACCGGGCACGCTCAAGCACCCCTCCTCCATTGCACTGCGGCCTGCAACCGAGACGATGCGGGGATTTATCACCACCATCGGCTTGTAATCGGCATACTCCTTGATCGTGGAAATATCGACCACAAGCAGGCGCAGCGAATGGCCTACCTGCGGAGCGGCAAGCCCGATACCGGGCGCTTTGTACATCGAATCGAACATATTGGCGATCAGCGCCTCGATGGACGCATCAACCCCCTTGAGGGGCTTGGCGGTCGCTGCAAGAACCGGATCGCTATAAGTATTGATCGGTAAAATCATTGAATTGCTACACGTTGACATGATGTTCGGATAGACCGTTAACCACCGCAAAGACGCAGTGGGCAGGCTTTTCCTGAAGATAACCCTGTTACTATAAAAATAGTTGCCCGCCCTGCCGGCAACACCGGAGGGAAGCGAGACCGTTCACCATGTGCTCTGGAACAGTCGTTTTGTAATGTACGGTTTTCGGCGCTCTTTTCCGTCGAGCGCTTCTTGTTCCTCCGCCATCATGGTTTACAGGGAATTCTTGGAAAAACGATACATTGTGAACAACAACTCCACGAACACGTGACGACAACATTATCGTGAAAAAAACTGGCGACGAGTCGATTGCAAAGGTTGAATCGCTTTTTAAGTCGTACATGAAGGAGGAGCATCTCCGGTGCACGCAAGAGCGTCTGAGCGTGCTGCGTGAGCTCTATCGCTCCGACACCCACCTCGACGCTGACGAGCTGTTCGTCCGGTTGCGGGAAAAGGGTGTGGGCATTTCGCGCGCCACGGTCTATCACACCCTCGACCTGTTGTTCCGCTACAACCTCGTCACCAAAATCGACCTTGGCCACAAGCACACGCACTACGAAAAATCGTGGGGCGTGGCCGACCACCTGCACATCATCTGCCTCAAGTGCGGCAAGGTTTCGGAAGCCACGAGCACGGAACTTGCCGGCATGATGGAAAAGCTCTGCGCCGAGCACGGATACTCGCTCGGTAGCTTCAGCTTGCAGCTTTTCGGCGAGTGCCTCGACAAGGAGGCCTGCGCCTTGCGCCTCAAAGAAAAACACAACGAAAACACCTGATCGCTTCGGCCATGCCCTGGCTCTATCTCATCGTCGCCGAAGTCTCCGGCACCACCAGCATGAAGCTCTCGGAAGGCTGCACCAAGCCGCTGCTATCGGCAATGATTTTCGTTTTTTACGCGCTGAGTTTTACCTTCCTCACGCTGACGCTCAAGACGATGCCCATCGGCTTCGCCTACGCGGCCTGGTCGGCGCTCGGCACGGCACTCATCACCGCCATCAAGGTGGTTTCGCTGGTTCTGGTGATCGTCGGCATCGCAGGATTGCATAGTTAGTCAGGAACTCATGAATGTAAGGCGCAAGGCATGACGCACCAACATCCGATCTATAAACGAATCGTCGTCAAGGTAGGAACCAACGTCATCACGGATCGCGACGGCAGGCTCAATCCGGCGATGCTCGACAGCCTCACCGCGCAAATCGCCGCGTTGGCCACGAACGGCGTAGAGGTAATTCTCGTTTCGTCAGGCGCGGTGGGCGCGGGGCGCGGGCTCGTCTCACTCAGCGACAACCTCACGCCGGTCGAGACGCGGCAGGTGCTCGCCGCCACCGGGCAGATTCGGCTCATCAACGCCTACAATGACCGTTTCGAACAGCACGGAATGCTCGGCGCGCAGCTCTTGGTCACCAAGAGCGACTTTCGTGACCGACAACACTACCTGAACATGCGCACCTGCTTCGAAGCGCTGCTCGCGCAGAACATTGTACCCATCGTTAACGAAAACGACGCCGTCGCCGTCACCGAGCTGATGTTCACCGACAACGACGAACTCTCTGGCCTTATTGCTTCGATGTTGCAGGTCGATGCGCACATCATCCTCTCGAACGTGGATGGCCTGTTCGACACGCAACGTGAAGGCAACCCGGTGATTGCCGAAATCGCCCCTGGCTCGAAAAACTTCAGCCAGTACATCCGCCCCGGCAAGTCGGCGTTCGGGCGTGGCGGCATGCTCACCAAGTGCACCATCGCCCACAAGCTCTCGCGACTTGGTATCACCGTGCACATCGCCAACGGCACCACCCCCGGCATTTTGCAGACCATTGTGCAGGGTGGAAAAACCGGCACGAAATTCCTTGCGCAGAAAGCCCAGCACAGCCGCAAACGCTGGGTCGCCCATAGCGAAGGGCTGGAAAAAGGAGCGGTGGTCGTCAACCAGGGCGCCATCGACGCCCTAACATCACCCGAACGCGCCACCAGCCTGCTGCCCATCGGCATCACCGGAGTCGAAGGTTCGTTCCAGCGCGGCGACGTCATCCGCATCTGCTCCGAACAGGGCAAAGTCGTCGGCTACGGCATGGCCTCCTGCTCCGCCGAAAAAGCCAAATCCTCGATGGGGCAGAAAGACCACAAACCGGTCATTCACTACGACCATTTGTACCTGGTACCGTAGGGGATTTTTCGGTTAGATTGGATTGTTAGGGCCCGCGAGATTATCGGTGTTATAGAGCTGCTATCATGATGACCGTCGCAACGCGCTTTGATGATCTTGCGGTCATCGAAGCGCGTTTTTTTATGCCAGCTAATCCCGCCAGAGCGGCAGGGAGTGGAGCCTTGCGCCTTGAGAGAGGATAGGGGTTTTCCCCTGCCAAGGCACGCGGCTATGCTGGGCGACGGATGTGCCTGGCGGCACGTTGAGCGTGTCAATCAGGCTTTGTTGCCAAGCTGCATTTTTCGCCGGTTCAAAAGCAGAAGCGATGTGCCGATGCCAAGGAGCGCCAGTGTTTGAGGTTCCGGCACGGCTTTTACGTCACCTTCAAATTTATAGTCATTCACGCTGAATTTTCCCTTGTCCTTTTTGGCACCATAGCCGTAGAGGCGAAATTCAACGGAGTCGGTGAGGTCTTGAAACTCGGCGGCCGAAAGATCGATGGTTGTTCCGTCTGCGGTCGGTGAGCCAATGGTGGATGAGAAGTTGTCGAGGCTCGAACGGAGTTCAAATGATTGTGGTCCTTTGTTTGATGCTTGGCCTGTGTAGTTGAAACTCGCGAAGTCGATCTCGTAGCCGTCGTTTGCGTCCATAGTGAAGGTGAAATAATCGTCAGCGTCCCTCGCTCCGGTTGACCAGCTTTTTGCATTGTAGCGATCATCACCGCTTCTGCCTGTGATGCCGGAGCCACGATCGATTCCTGATGCCGTGGCGTTGGAGTCCACGCTCATCCCCTCTGTGTAAGGGCTCTGAAGACCGGGATCGTCACCCGTAATATCGTTCATGGTGATTACTGCTGCATTTGCAGTTGTCGTAAGCAACGCAGAGGCAAGCAGGCCAATAATGGCTTGACGTTTCATGGTTATTGTTTTCCGTTTTGGCTTAAGGGGGTTACCATGCACGGACGTATTGTTGATGATTGATGATTAGGGGTATACAATACGATTCAATCGTGCGTTTTTAAGGTAAGTATAAAATGAGTGAACTAAAAACATAGTCTGGCCACATCAAGGTGTTTTCTGGGAAACAATCTTCGAATACGCTTGCTGGACGGTGTTGCTTCAAGAGAAAAAATATTCCAGAATTTTTTGTCATCGCGACGCGGCAATCCATGCCGAATCAGCAGGGTCTGCAAGAGGTAGCGGGGCTGTTTTTTTTGCTATCCTTTATTTTGATTTAATCTAAATAAACTTTATGTTGGGCGAGTTTCAGTGAGCTTTAAGCGGCTCATGTTTATCAACTCATCAATCAATCAATTCTGACCCATGACCTACTCATTTTCCAAAACGTTTTCACTTGCCCTCGCTTCGCTCTGTATGCTTGGCTCAACAGGGCTGTATGCGGCTGAAGTGGATGGTTCGGCTTCGGGGCCGTTTGGCGACAAGCTCGCGGTTGCCGGCCTTGTGGAAGTCGAAGGCTCGATTACCGATCCCGACGGTGGCGACACCTCTTCGAACATTATCCTTTCAACCTTTGAGCTTGATCTGGAGGCGAAGTTGAACGAACAGGTTAGTGGTTTGGCGACGCTGCTGTACGAAGAGGATGGCGACGATGAGCTGCTGGTGGACGAGGCGTTCATTCGCCTCACTCCGGCGACGGTTCCGTTATTTATCGAGGCTGGCCGCATCACCCAACCATTCGGTGATTTTTCGACCGGCATGGTGTCCGATCCGGTAACGCTCGAACTTGCCGAAACGAAGCATCACGGCACCGTGACGCTTGGCTATGAAGAGGGGTTGTTCAGCGCGCGAGTATCGGCGTTCAAGGCTGATGTGCAGGAGGGCGACGACGATGCGGTCAATACCGTTGTTGCTGCTTTGTCTGTTGGCGATGAGGAGGGCGAAGCGTTTCGCTATCGCGTCGGCGCTTCGTGGATCAACAATATTGCGGCTACCGATGGCCTGAGTGGCGACTATGCGGCGCTCGACGGCAGCACCTCGGAGCTGGTTGGCGGCGTGGGGCTTTCGGCGATGGCGGGCTTTGGGCCGCTCGATCTGCGGGCGGAGTATATCACCGCGCTCGATGAGTTCGCCGATGGCGACCGTACGGGCCGCAAGCCGCTTGCCTGGAACCTCGAAGCCGGATACGCCATCTCGGAGCCGGTAGCGGTGACGTTGCGCTACGCAGGCACGACCGATTTTGACATCCAGCAGCAGTATGGCGCGGCTATCAGCTGCGAGTTCATGGAACATACGGCGGTGGCGCTCGAATATCTGCGCGAACATGGCCGGGTCGATGATGGTGGAGTGAGAGGTGATCGTGACCTGTGGACGCTGCAACTGGCAATGGAATTCTGAGGAGGCGTGTGGTTATGGCTCCGTTAGGAATGCTTGGGAAAGGGGAGGTTGGCGAGATCGTCAACCTCCGGCCAGGCCGGCGGCATCATGCTGGCTCGGCTTGTGGGCACGGTCATGGTCATCACGCGCATGGCCGTGAAAATGAAAAACGTCTGGCCGAGATGGGGTTCTCCGTCGGCCAAGCTATTGAAATCATCGAAAACAGTCCGGGAATGCCGCTTTTGGTGCAGGTGCACGACAGCAGAGTGGCTATTGGCCGGAAAATCGCCATGCGAATCATGGTCAGGAGGATTACACAATGAAATTATCTGAGCTGAAAAAAGGGCAGTCCGCTCGGATTGTTGCTATGTCTTCGTCGGGTGGGCTGCGGAAGCGGCTGGCCGATATGGGAATGCTGGTTGGCGAGGTTGTGCGCATTGAGGGCGTCGCGCCGCTGGGCGATCCGGTCGAGATGACCGTTCGCCGCTACCGGCTTTCGCTGCGCAAGTCCGACATCGAAAACATCACAGTCGAGGAGGTGCACTGATGGAAGCGGCTGTACAGAAACAGCGGGCGAGCGCGAAGGCTTCGGCCTCGCCGCTCCAGCGAATCGTGGCGGTGGTGGGCAATCCCAACTGCGGCAAGACGACGCTCTTCAATGCCCTGACCGGGCTGAACCAGCGGGTCGGCAACTGGCCGGGCGTGACGGTCGATAAAAAGACAGGGCGCTACAGTTACGATGGCCAGGAGTACGAGCTGGTCGATCTGCCGGGCATCTACTCGCTCTCGTCGCTTTCGCAGGACGAAGAGGTGGCGCGCAGCTACATTCTCTCCGGAGAGGCGGGGCTCGTGGTTAACATTGTCGATGCCTCCAACCCCGATCGGAACCTTTATCTTACCAGCCGCCTGCTCGAAATGGGCGTGCCGGTGGTGGTGGCGCTGAACATGGTCGATTCGGCTGAGGAGCGCGGCATTTCGGTCGATCCGGCGCGGCTCTCGTCGCTGCTCGGCTGCCCCGTCATTCCGATGGTGGCCTCGCGCGGCGAGGGGATCGAGGAGCTGAAAGCGGCCATCGCGAAAGGGTTTACGACTGGTGGGGCTTCCGCGCCCGGCTCGAAGGTGCGTTTTCCGGCGGAGCTTGACGAGGCGATCCGCCGGGTTGCCAAATCGACCGCCAACCATGCTCGCGCTTTTGGCTACGATCCCGGCTGGTTCGCCATGAAGCTGCTCGAACACGACCACGAGCTAGAGACGCGGCTCGACGGCGCGGCCCGTTCGTCGCTCGCCGAGGAGCGCGACCGGGCTGCCGACGCGCTTGGCGACGATCCCGACATCGTCATCGCCGACGCGCACTACCGGCTCGTCTCCGACCTTTCGGCGGCGGCCATCACCCGCAAGGAGAGCACCGAAAAGTCGCTCTCCGACAACATCGATTCGCTGGTGCTGAACCGCTTTCTTGGTATTCCGCTCTTCCTCGGCGTGATGTACCTGATGTTCCTCTTTGCGATCAATCTCGGCGGCGCGTTCATCGACTTCTTCGACATCGCTGCCGGAGCGCTGTTCGTCGATGGTTTCGGGCGGCTGCTCGGAGTAGTCGGTTCGCCCGAGTGGCTTACGGTGCTGCTCGCCAATGGTGTTGGTGGGGCGTTGCAGACGATGGCCACCTTCATTCCGCCCATCGGCTTCATGTTCATTTTCCTGTCGCTTCTCGAAGACTCCGGCTACATGGCCCGTGCGGCCTACGTGATGGATCGCGGGATGCGGGCTATTGGCTTGCCCGGCAAGGCGTTCATTCCATTGCTGGTTGGCTTCGGCTGCAACGTTCCGGCGATTATGGCCGCCCGCACGATAAGCGACGAGCGCGACCGCATCATGACGGTGATGATGACTCCCTTCATGTCGTGCGGCGCGAGGCTGCCGGTCTATGCGCTGTTCGCGGCGGCTTTTTTCCCAACCGGCGGGCAGAACATTGTGTTCCTGCTCTACCTGATGGGCATCGCCGTGGCGATCATGACCGGCTTCATTCTTAAAAAGACGCTGCTCAAGGGTGAGCCTTCGCCTTTCATCATGGAGATGCCGCCCTACCATCTGCCGACACTGAAAGGCGTTGCGCTCCGCGTCGTTGATCGGCTCGGTGTGTTCCTCGTCAAGGCAGGCAAGGTGCTGGTTCCGGTGATCGTGGTGCTCGGGCTCATGAACTCCATCGGCACCGACGGCAGTTTTGGCAACGAGGAGAACGGGAATTCGGTGCTTGCTGCTACCGGCAAGGCGCTGGTTCCGGTATTCAAGCCCTTCGGCGTGCGGGAGGAGAACTGGCCTGCTGCTGTCGGTATCTTCACCGGCGTGTTTGCCAAGGAGGCGGTCGTCGGCACGCTCGACAATCTCTATGCGGCGATGGACCAAGAGCCTGCGGCTGACGACGGTGGAGATGAAGCAGGGTTTAGCCTCGTGGCGAGCCTCGGCGAAGCGGTTGCTACGATTCCGGAGAATCTGGCAGACCTCACCGGATCGCTGCTCGACCCGCTCGGCATCAA
>CBEUNJ010000010.1:0-23580 GCA_965544465.1 uncultured Chlorobaculum sp. | reverse complement strand
AATAAAACGCTGAAAAGAAGACTACCTTATTATCATTACTTAACGCATGTTCCGTCTTATTCATTTTATCAACATAACAACATTTTTAAACACGTATTTTTTAACTTAGCTCAAAATCAGGAGAAAAACTACGCCGACCGTCGTGTAAACGCTGGCTTGCCACGTCGCTGCGCATCTCGCAATGACAACCGGTGACGCGACAATAAAGCAAAAAAACCGCACGGCAAGCCATCCAGCGAGTCTCCGGCGATGGCCACGTCGTCATGACTGGCGCAGCGCTGGCTGGCGACGCATGAGGTACCGCCAGAGGCTTGTGCGTGCTGGAGGGGTTATGCCGCGGTAACGGTTGCGGTTCGGGCAAATGCTCCGCGAAGAAATTTTCACCAATCAGCACACCAATTAGACAACGTTTACAGACGCAACATCTTACGGAACGCGCCGGTGAACATCGGGTGCACCAGGCCGTACAGATCGCTCCGTCTCCGGTTGTGCCCGATGACGTCGGCCACCAGGTCGACCCGCTCCCGCTTTCCGGAAACGTAACGCAGCAGTGTTTCCATAAAAAAGCGGTTGGCCAGAAATGGCTGTATGGCGTAACCAGGCCGATACACACGGTTCAGGAACTCGCCTCTCCACAGCTTCTCATAGTGCAGAATGGCGGCCTGATCGTTATTCTCATCCAGCGCCTGAAGCATCGCCTCGGCGGCGTAGCGCCCACTTTTCAGCGCGTAGTAGATGCCTTCGCCGGTCAGGGGATCGATCATGCTCCCAGCATCTCCGGCAAGCAGCACATTGTCGCGGCCACGCTGCCCCTCGAACGATCCAAGCGGCAACGGCCACGCCTTGAGCGTGCCGGGCTCCATGACGGCATGGTTCATCCTTCCAGCCACGACGGGATTGTCACCGACAAAGCGCTCGAACATCCGCTTGAGGCCTCGCTGATCCCGGAAACGAGGCGTCAAACCAACGCCGACATTGGCCCGTTCCTCACCGGCGGGAAACACCCAGCCGTAGCCCGGAAGCATGGATTTGTCGTAATGAAGCTCGATGGAATCGCTCAGCCCTTCCACGCCGGAGAAGTAGGCGCGAATGGCGAATGAGAAACAGGCTTTGTCGCGATTGATGAAATTCAGACTCTTGGCGATGGCCGAGTACACCCCGTCAGCGCCAAGGATAAACCGACCATAACACTCACCGGCGGAAGTGGTTACACCAATCGCTCTACCTGAATCCATGATAAGATCGCGCACCCCGGTCTGGTCGAAAAAAGCGATTGAAGGGTTCTCCTTCACGCGCGAAACGAGGCAGTCATCAAGCACGTTTCGCGGGATGACATACGAGCCCTCCGGCTGAAGTCCGGTTGTCGAAAACCGCCCGTTAATGACCGTACCGAAGGGCGAAAAAAGAGTGACACCCCTGAAAGGCGTCATCGCGCCGGGACGCTGGCGGATCAGCTCCAGAACGCCAAGCTCGGCGAGCATCGTCGATGAAGCCGCCGTGCACCCGTCTCCGCAAACCTTCTCTCGCGGAAAACGCGCCTTGTCGAGCAAAGCCACACGCAACCCTTTGCCGGCAAGAGTCAACGCCGCCGAACAACCAGCAAGACCGGCTCCCGAAATTACGGCATCATAGCGCTGCATAAATCAATGGGATTGAGTTGGTATCGAATGAAAAAGAGAGGCTAACGGCAAGATACCTCACAGATCGGCCAGAACCACGCCTCGCCACTTGTGCACGACTCACCTCTTCGCCAGAGCGGTCAGATAGCGGTGGGTATAGAGCTTGTCGATTCTGGAGAGTTCGGTGAGCTGGTCGAAATACACCTCCGGGACGCCGTAGTGCTCGCGGATGCGCCCGATCATCGACAGCCACAGGTGCGCCGTCATTTCGGCGTCGGCCAGCGCACGGTGAAAGCTGCCGGTTTGCGGGATTCCGGCATGGCGGATAAGCGTCTGAAGCTTGTGGTTGGGCGAGTCCTGATAAACTCGCCGCGACAGAAGCAACGAACAGCAGCAGTCGCCCTCGTAGGCTCGGCTGGCCCGCTTCAGCTCGAAATCGAGGAAGCGCCGGTCAAACGAGGCGTTGTGCGCCACAATGTTGCGACCGGCGAGAAAATCCGCAAACTCAGCCATGACCGTTTCGCACGGCGCCTCACCTTTGAGCATGTCGTTGGTAATGCCGGTGTAGCCCTCGATGAACTTGCTGATCCGGAAACCGGGATTCATCAGGCGCTGGAATCGGTCGGCAATCACGCCGTTTTCGAGCCGCACCGCACCGATCTCGATCGCCCGATCGCCATACTGCGGCGAAAGGCCCGTCGTTTCAAAGTCGAGCACCACCACGCTATCCGCCAACACACGCTGCATTCAGAAACCGGTTATCGTTAGAAAAGAGGAAACAATTCAGGGCAAGCCCCGCAACCCCCGTTCAATTAACGATAAATGGGACAGAAAACGCAACCCTTTAGCCGAAGCTCGATCACAGGCAATCCATCATCCCGGCAAACGAGTCAATGAGAAAGGTGGGATTGGCCCCGCGCAGTTCCACCGCCGCCTCGGCGTCCCCGGCTTCAAGGCCGAGGCCGATCTCGATGGTGCGCTGCAACGGGGCAATCCGATGCCGCTCCAGGCCGCAGAGCGAGGCCGACATCATGCAACGGTTGGGGATTGAAGAGACGCTCGACAGCGCTGAAGCCGATGCCGTCAACGGCAAGCAGCCAGCCAAGCTACTCGTGCACCGGCTTAAACAAGGCCTTGTTCAAATTCAAAAAAACAGCAGTACGCCGGTAACGCCGGTAATAAGGAGCGCCCCAGTCACAAGCGGCGTAGCCCAGGATCGAATGTTAGCTTTCATGATGCCTCAAGGTTTTTGCATGGTTGAAAACGTTTGCTCAAAAGCTGAACATTCAGCCTGAACAAACATACCAGTGCGCACCTTAAAACAGGGTAAACAACATCTTAAAAAACGCTTAAAAACCGGATTTTTCCATCACCCCTTCCTGCTGAACCGACGATTGAGCGTAAGAGCCCAAATGACGCAGAACAGCGCATAAAGGGCGATGCTCGTCCATTGGTGGGTCAGTGTTGCAGCGTCACCGAGGGAGACCTGAAAGGCCTGATGGACGAGGTCGAGCACGAAAAGCAGGGTGCCAGAGCCGAAGAGCAGGAAACCCGTACGGAGATACGCAAGCGTTTCATGCCGCCGCTCCGGGGCAAGCCAATACTCCTTGTTCGGAATGTTGAGCCAATCGTGGTGGCCCGGCAAGAGAATGTGCCGGACTCCCGTGTAAATTCCTGCGACAATCAGTGTAAAGATGAAGTACCAGAAGAAGAAAACCAGCTTCGGAGCCCAAGCGTCCGGACTGCCATTCATGCCGAAATGGGTGGCGACGGTACCGGGCAGAATCGTGTAGTGATACAGCGCGTCAGCCACAAGCAGGGCGCTGAGCAGCGAGAACAGCGCCAGAGCGAGAGGGTGATGATTTTTCTGGTCGGCCATGATCGGAGGTGATTTTTTAAACCATCTGATGAAATGACATGTAATAACAAGCTCAGAAAAAAGCGCTTCAACAAAAGCGCTTTGCCGACTTGCGGCTGACACGTTGCTGGCGCAGGCGCGCCGCCCCTGAAACGCTTAATGGCTGGAACAATCCAGCGGCAGAATCGCGGTAGGCAAACCGGGAAAGCGGTCGAGCAGCTTCGTAAAATAGCCGGGACTGTCGATGCAATCGGGATTGTCCGGTTCGGTACAGGGAATTTCAGCCACCGTCCAGCGCCCGCGAGCCTTGCGCAACAGCGCGAAAAAATCCTCGTACCGGGCGCTTCCATCCCTCGACTGCGGCAAGGTATGCACCCACACCCAACCGTCGCTGACCTTCATCTCCCGTACGACGAAGACGACGTCAAGCTCATGCAGCTCTTTGACCTTTTCGCGCATGGCGTCGAGAATCTCCTTGCGCTCCACGCTGCCCGGTAGCGGAGTATAGACGCGCTGCACCTTACCAGAGAAACCCAGGGATTGCGCAGGAGCAACCATGGCAAGGAACGACGCCACTAAAAACAGCAACGTAAAAAAACGGTTCAGTTGATTGCGTTTCATTTCAAAATTAAGTGTCAAAATTTCGTTTTCGCGTCATCAACATGAATGCGCTTGAACACACGGTACTGCATGAAAAGTAGAGCGGCGATGGCAAGAATGACGACCCCATAGAACAGAAACTGATAGCGTTCTGAAAAGGGTAACCGAGCCTCCTGTCCTGCAAACGAAGGATTCTCGCGAACCGGGCCAAGCCTTGCAACTGGCAGTTTGTCCACGGTCTCGGCATTAATTGAAGAATCCATCAGTCTGTCGCAGACACCAGCCTCTTTTATATACCGATTTATTACACCTCTCACAAGAGCAAAAAGCGAGGCACCTACTGGCTCACTGAGAACACTCTGACGTGATTTCCCTCATCCATCCTACAAACTTGACATGCTGTTTCAACATGGCGGGCGATTTTTGTATTTTGGGCATTTTCAGCTCCATCTAACGGCTCGTCCCCCTTCATGAAGAAATCTCCGCTGATCATCCTGTTCCTGACGGTTCTGCTCGACCTGATCGGCTTCGGTATCGTGCTCCCCCTGCTGCCAACCTATGCACAGGAGCTTGGAGCCTCGCCCTTTATGATCGGCCTGATCGCGGCGATCTATTCGACGATGCAGTTCATCTTTTCGCCGATCTGGGGCAAGATGAGCGACAAGATCGGACGCCGTCCGGTGATGCTTTCGAGTATCTTGCTGGCTGCGGTTTCGTATGTCTTCTTCTCGCAGGCGATCACCATTCCGCTCTTGATTCTGGCCCGTTCGCTGTCGGGCATCGGCTCGGCCAACATCGCGGCGGCGCAGGCAGCCATTACGGACGTAACCGACTCGAAAAGCCGCTCCGGCGCGATGGGAATGCTCGGCGCGGCGTTCGGCATCGGCTTCATCATCGGACCTTTGATTGGTGGTGTGTTGATGACCAACTTCGGCATCTCGATAGTGGGTCTGTTCGCGGCGGGCCTCAATTCCGTCAACTTCATTCTGGCCTTGTTCCTTCTGAGCGAAACCAATCCTCACGCCGAAGGCTTCCTGTCGCTCTTCAGAAAGAGCGAAAAAGCAGCTCATGTCGACACCTCGCTCCTGGCCTCGCTCGCCCGCAAGGGCAGTGCTTACATGGAACGAATCAACGAAGCGTTCAGCTCGCGTCCGGTGGCGCTGTTGATGATCATCAACTTCATCTACTCGCTGGCAATCGTGACCATGCAGGTGGCGGCGATTCTGCTCTGGGGCGATATCTACCACACCACCGAGCAGCAGGTGGGCTACCTGTTCGCCTACGTCGGCTTTATTTCGGTGATCGTGCAGGGCGGCATGCTGCCGAAGATGACCCGCCAGTTCGGTGAGCACAAGCTGATGGTGTTCGGCCACGTAGCCTCATTCATCGGGGTCTTTTTCATCCCCTTCATTCCGGTGCACTCGCTCTTCACAATCGGCCTGGCCATTCTGCTCTTCTTCGCCATCGGCACGAGCCTGGTCAATCCGCTCAACATTTCGATGATCTCGCTCTACAGCTACAAGCAGAAGCAGGGCCAGATCATGGGGCTCGCCCAGTCGGTCAACGCGCTGGCACGCATCCTCGGTCCTATCACCGGCAGTGTGCTCTACGGCTTCGATCACACCATTCCCTACTACCTGGCCGGAGGGCTGACCGTCATCGGTACGCTCATGTCGATGGCTTTGTTCAAATACGATATTGAAGCTCTGGAACCTGCGACCGGAGTTGCAGACTGAAAAACCGCCGCAAATGAATAAGGAGAATACCATGCGCATTGGCGTTGTTGGCGTCGGCAAGCTCGGCGAATTCCATACGAATCTTCTCAAACAGATCGCCGCCGAAAGCCCGGATGTGGAGTTCTCCGGCGTGTTCGACCTGAACCCCGAACGCCTGCAGGAGATCGGCAAAAAGTATGGCGTGCGCAGCTTTTCGACAATCGAAGAGCTGGCCGCTTCGTGCGACGCAGCGGTGATCGCAACAACCACCAGCTCGCACTACGCCATCGCCAAACAGCTCCTCGAAGCGGGACTGAGCCTCTTCATCGAAAAGCCGATCACGGCAACTTTAGAGGAGGCCGACGAGCTGATCCGCATCGAACAGGAGAAGGGACTGACCATTCAGGTAGGCCACATCGAGCGCTTCAACCCGGCATTGCTGGCTGTTGAGCCCTACATTGGCGAACCGATGTACATCCAGGCCGAGCGGTTGAGCGGCTTTTCACGCCGCGTAACCGACGTCTCGGTGGTGCTCGATCTGATGATTCACGACATCGATCTGGTGCTCTCGCTCATCAAGTCAGACATTCGCAGCATCGCCGCCTCGGGTGTAAAGGTCTTCTCGAACGAACTCGACATGGCCACAGCGCGCATCGAGTTCGAGAACGGCGCGATCGCCAACGTCACGGCCAGCCGGTTGAGCCGCAGCAAACAGCGCAAATTGCGCTTCTTCAGCCGCAGACCGAAAAGCTACGCCTCGCTGGACTTCACCAGCGGCAAGTCGGAGGTGTTCCGGCTGGTCAAGCCCGAAGAGCGCTCCTCAAAAAATCCGATCAAGACTTTCGCGACAAAAAAAATACTTGAACAGTTCGGCGAAATTCAGGAGTCGCTGAAGGACTTGACGCTCGACTACGTCAGCCCCGACGTGCCGAAGGTCAACGCCCTGAAGGTGGAGCTGGAGGAGTTCATCGATGCCTTGCGCACGAGCCGCCCGGCAGTGGTCACATCAACGGAGGGACGGCGTGCGTTGATGGTGGCCGGACGAATCACCGCTGAAATCCACAAAAACACCGCCGACCTTGATTGAACCAGACACGACAAATACGATACCGACGACCGAATGCTGACAAGAGAGCACAACGCAATTCCAGAGATCATATACCGAATCGGAGACCTCGCCGACCGCAAAGGGCTCCCCTGCTATATCGTGGGCGGCTACGTGCGCGACCTCATCATGCAGCGACCCTGCACCGACATCGACATCATGGTCATCGGCGAGCCGGTGCCCTTCGCCCGAGCGATGGTTGAAGAACTTGGCGGGCGCAACTTCGTGCTCTTCGAGCGCTTCCGCACGGCACAGCTCGAACTGGACGACCCGCAGGCGGGCACCTTCAAGCTTGAAATCGTCGGCGCACGCAAGGAGAGCTACAACCCCGAATCGCGCAAACCGATCACCAGCATCGGCACGCTGGAGGATGACCTCTCGCGCCGCGACTTCACCATCAACACCCTCGCCCTGCAGCTGAACGGCGAGCATCGCGGCGACGTGGTTGATCTGTACAACGGCCAGCGCCACATCGCCGAGAAGCGGCTGAAAACGCCGCTCGATCCGGAGAAAACTTTTTCAGATGACCCGCTCCGCATGATGCGCGCCGCCCGCTTCGCCTGCCAGCTTCAGTTCCAGCTCGACGAACAGACGCTGGAGGCAATGACAGCGATGAGCAAGCGCATCCAGATCGTCTCGCGCGAGCGCGTCAGCCACGAATTCCTCAAAATCATGCAGGCGCCGAAGCCCTCCATCGGACTGAAAATTCTGCATTCGACCGGCCTGCTCAAGGAAATCATACCGGAGCTGGACGTCATGGCGGGCATCGAGCAGGTGGACGGACTCGGCCACAAGGATACGCTCTTCCACACCTTTCAGGTGGTGGACAACCTCGCCGAACACTCCGACAAACTCTGGCTGCGCGTCAGCGCACTGTTCCACGACATCGCCAAACCGATCACCAAGCGCTTCAATCCACACTCTGGCTGGACCTTCCACGGCCACGAAGCGGTGGGCGTCAAACTCGTCCGCCGCATCTTCCGCGCCATGAAGTGGCCGCTGGAGCCGATGGAGTACGTGCAGAAAATGGTGCGCCTGCATCACCGACCGATTCCGCTCTCCAAGGCTGAAATTACCGACTCAGCAGTGCGCCGCCTGATGTTCGACGCTGGGCCGGATCTGAACGATTTGATGATGCTCTGCCGCGCCGACGTCACCAGCAAGAATCCGCGCAAGGTGCAACGGATCATGAAAAACTTCAACAACGTCGAGGCCAAAATCGCCGAAGTGGGTGAAAAAGATCTGCTCGCCCAATGGCGACCGCCGGTCAACGGCACCGACATCATGGAGCTGCTCAACCTCCCGCAGGGGCGGACGGTCGGCATCATCAAATCGAAAATGGAGAACGCCATCATCGACGGCGACCTGGCCTACGACCGCCAGTCGGCGCTGGATTTTGTGCAGCAGGTGTACCGCGAAATGCAGGAAAAGGGGGAAATTGACAGTTGATAGTTGATCATTGACCATTGGCTAACATTGTAGAGGCGCATGGCGTGCGCCCGTTTCCGTACAATGAGGAACCACGAACTATAGTACCACCATCTGAAGCCTAACACCTAAACTAAACCACTGTGATACCACGTTATTCACCAAAGGACATTTCGGCAATCTGGAGCGATGAAGCCAAATTCGAGCGCTGGCTGCAACTTGAAATCGCCGCTGTAGAGGCGCGCATGGAGGCGGGCATCGTTCCGGCTGATGCGCTGGCAACCATCAAGGAGAAGGCGAAGTTCAATGTTGAGGAAATTCTCACCATCGAGCGCGAAACCAAGCACGACGTCATCGCCTTTCTGACCAACGTCGCCGGCTACGTCGGCCCCGATTCGCGTTACGTTCACGAAGGACTTACCTCCTCGGACGTGGTCGATACCTGCCTGGCCATGCAGATGCGTGATGCGGGCAAAATCATCATTGCAGATATTGAATCGCTGATCGTAGTGCTTGGCAAAAAAGCTGTCGAGTACAAATACACGCTCCAGATGGGCCGCACGCACGGTATCCACGCCGAGCCGACCACCTTCGGTCTGAAACTTTTGCTCTGGCACGAGGAGATGAAGCGCAACCTGGAGCGCATGAAGCACGCGCTTGAAACCATTTCGGTGGGCAAAATCTCCGGCGCGGTCGGCACCTACCAGCACCTTTCGCCAGACATCGAGGCCGCCGTCTGCCAGAAGCTTGGCCTGAAACCGTCGTCGATCTCGACGCAGGTTTTGCAGCGCGACCGCCACGCCGAGTTCGCCACCACGATGGCCATCATCGCCTCGTCAATCGAGAAGTTCTCTGTCGAGCTTCGCCACTTGCAGCGCACCGAGGTTCGAGAAACCGAGGAGTTTTTCAGTAAGGGCCAGAAAGGCAGCTCCGCCATGCCGCACAAGCGCAACCCGATCACCTTCGAGCGCCTCACCGGGCTGGCTCGCGTGGTTCGCTCCAACTCCATCGCCGCGCTGGAAAACGTCGCCCTCTGGCACGAGCGCGACATTTCGCACTCCTCGGTCGAACGCGTCATCATGCCCGACTCGACCATTGCGCTGGTTTACATGCTGCGCACCTTCTGCGATTCGGTCGAAACCCTGCTCGTCTATCCGGAGCGCATGGAGCAAAACTTCGACACCTCGTATGGACTGACTCTCTCGCAGACGCTTTTGCTGGCGCTGACCGGCAAGGGACTCACCCGCGAAAAGGCGTACCGTCTCGTGCAGCGCAACGCCATGAAGAGCTGGCAGGAAAAAGTGCAGCTCAAGGAGCTGGTGCTTCAGGACCAGGAGCTGCTCGAACACATCACCGCAGAGGAGATCAACCAGCTTTTCAGCCCGGAGACAATTCAGAACAAGCTCAAGAACAGCGTGGACATTATTTTTGAGCGCAACGGGCTTTAAGCTGAGAAAATGGACTCGGTGGACGAAGTGAACACTGTGGACTGAAGAGAAGAGGATGACAAAGGCAGGCGGGTTTTTTGCCCAACCTGCCTTTTTTGCATTCAGACGTTCAGAAAATCGAAAGCTGGTTCGGTTTTGGCGGCTCCAGCCCTTTGCGAAATTTGCGGTAGCGATTGACTAGCGCGTTGGTCGAGGCATCGTGACCCTCGATTGGCTCTTCGGAATCGAACTCTGGCAGAATCGCCTTGGCGAGCTGCTTGCCAAGCTCCACGCCCCACTGGTCGAAGGAGTTGATGTTCCACACCACCCCCTGCACGAACACCTTGTGCTCGTAAAGAGCAATCAAGCTGCCGAGTGTGAACGGGTCAAGCTGGTCAAGCAACATGGTATTAGTTGGCCGGTTGCCGGCAAAGAGCTTGTGCGGCAACAGCGCTGCCAGCTCGTCACCCAAGAGGCCCGCAGCTTCGAGTTCGGCGCGCGCCTCAGCCTCGCTCTTGCCGCGCATGAGCGCTTCGGACTGGGCGAAGCAGTTGGCTACAAGCATATCGTGGTGGTTGCCAATCGGATTCTGGCTCTTGAGCGGCAGGATGAAATCGACCGGAATGATGTTCGGGCCTTGATGCAAAAGCTGGAAAAAAGCGTGCTGCGCGTTGGTGCCCGGCTCGCCCCAGATCACCGGTCCGGTGGCGTACTCAACGGCGCGGCCCTCGCGGTCAACCCGTTTGCCGTTGCTCTCCATGTCGAGCTGCTGGAGGTAGGCCGGAAATCGGTGCAGATACTGGTCGTAGGGAATGATCGCCTGCGTGTGCGCACCGAAAAAGTTGTTGTACCAGATGCCGAGCATAGCGAGAATCACCGGCATGTTCTCCTCTGGCGGCGCACTCCGGAAGTGTTCGTCCATCGCATTCGCGCCCGCCAGCAATTCGCCAAAACGCTCGAAGCCGACATAAAGCGCAATAGACAGTCCAATAGCCGACCAGAGAGAGTAACGCCCGCCAACCCAGTCCCAGAAGCGGAACATGTTGTCGGGGTCGATGCCGAACTCCTCGACCTTCTCCTCGTTGGTGGAAACCGCCACGAAGTGCCTGGCCACGTGCGTTTTATTGCCCGCCTTGACCAGGAACCACGCCCGCGCGCTGACGGCGTTGGCCAGCGTCTCCTGTGTGGTGAAGGTCTTGGAGGCGATGATGAAAAGCGTCGTTTCGGGATCGAGGCTGCGGATGGTTTCGGCCAGATGCGAACCATCGACGTTCGAGACGAAATGCACCTTCAGCTTGCCGTGCGCGAACGGCTTGAGTGCTTCGGTGACCATGCAGGGGCCGAGATCGGAGCCGCCGATGCCGATGTTCACCACGTCTGTCATCGGCTTGCCGGTGTAACCGACCCACTCGCCTGAAATCACCTTGTCGCAGAACACCTTCATCTGCTCAAGCACATCGGCAACCTCGGAAGCCACATCCTCGCCATCGACCTCCATCTCGTAGCCTGGCGGACGGCGCAGCGCGGTGTGCAGTACGGCGCGATGTTCGGTGAAGTTGATGCGTTCGCCATCGAACATCTCGCGACGCCTCTCGTCAAATCCCGAACGCTTTGCCAGATCCATGAGCAGCTCCATGGTACGCTCGGTGATTCTGTTCTTGGAATAGTCAAGGTGAAAACCGTTCAGGGAGAGCGAAAAACGGTCGGCCCGATCGGGATCGGCCTGAAAAAGATCAGTCATGGCGCGGTCGCCAATCTCCTGAAAATGGGAAGCAAGGGCACTCCACTCGGCGCTTTGGGACAGAAGCATCATAATCTGATGGGGACTGGGGTTTACGATGATAGGGTCAATACATCTCAGAAAGGAATATAACGCATGTGCACCACACATCCGTCCGGCAGAAGCTTGACGGCAAGCCTGTCGGAGGAGTGGCTCATCAGCAGCAAGCCGCGTCCGCCCGGTCTGGACAGTCCAGGCTCGGAACGCGCTGCAAAGAGATGATCCCCTAGCTCGAAGCCCTTGCCGAAGTCACGAATCCGGACGTCGAGAACGCGACACCGCCCCGCCCCGCCCGCTTCGAACAGGATGACGACAGGCAGGCCTGCTTTGCCGCAGTTGCCGTGCGTAGCCGCATTGACGAACCCTTCGTGCACGCCAAGCTCCACAGCTGAAGTGAACCGCTCGCCATACCCTTCGAGTCGCGACAAGGCGATAACCCATCGCCGGAGCTGGCCCGCATGGACAATCAGCGATGGAAGGAGCAGCCGGTAATAGCTCATGACTGGACGGGTTGATGGCACAAAAAACGGGCCTCACTCAAGGGCATCGCTAAAAACTTATGACGAGCTCCGATTGCTGCGCTCCATCCGCCTTGCCCTCGACTCTTTCATGACACTTTTTAGAGATGCCCTCAAGCTAACAATGAAGGCTGGCTGCGTCAAACCGCACCCGTGCGATCATGACTTTATTTTTTTAGCCCAGGAATGAGACCGCAAGCATGGTGCAAAGATTGTCCGGATCTGTTTGTTAAAAACATGTACAATCTCACAGGACCTGACAACTATTTTTCTCAAACCTCTCCCCCAACCCACTTCTCCGCTCCGTCCGTCGTTTTACCGCAGCGCTGAAAACCAGCTCGTCGCTCCAGATCGTCACGGACTGCTTCGCCCGCGTAATTGCCGTATAAATCAACTCCCGCGTTAACAGAATAGTATCCTCCGGCGGCAGCACCATGAGCACGTTGCTAAACTCAGATCCCTGGCTTTTGTGTACCGTCATAGCAAAAGATGTTTCGTGCTTGGGCAGAAACTCCGGAGGGATGGTGCGCACGGTTCCGTCGGAGGCGGCAAAGAGGGCCCGGAGGCTGCCGGTTTCCGGATCGGGGAGGATGATGCCTATGTCGCCGTTGAAGAGTTTGTGGGTGTAGTCGTTTTCGGTGACGAGCACGGGGCGGCCTCGGTAGAACTCTGAGTCACGGCGGATGAGTCCGGTTTCGTGAAGCAGCGTTTCGACGGCGTGGTTCATGCCAGTAGCTCCCCATAGCCCTTCGCGCAGGGCGGTGAGGATGCGAAAGCGCTCGAAGAGGCGTAGCGCATCTTCCGGCGATTCGGCGTTGAGGTACGCACGGAATCCGTCGAGCACCGGGGTGGTGAGGCGTTGTTTCATCGATGTGCGCACGGGCGACGCTTCGAGACAGATCGTTGCGTTGCCGGAATCGGCGAGCAAGCGGAGCGCTTCGCGGTCGTCGCCAGCGTTGACGGCGCGGCTGAGGGCGGCGATGCCGGAGCGGTCGCCGAAGCGGTAGTTGCGGTCGAGCACGGTGACGCATCCGGCGATGTCGGAGCCGGGCGATTCGGCGGCGCGGCAAATGTCGCCAAGCACCGCTCCGGCCTCGACCGAGGCGAGCTGGTCGCGATCGCCGATGAGAATGAGCCGCGCGTGCAACGGGATCGCCATAACGAGAGCGGTTATAAGCGGCAGATCAACCATCGAGGCTTCATCGACAATCACCGCGTCGCACGGCAGCAGATTGCGCTCGTTGTGGCGAAAGCCTGTCGAGCCGGGCACGGTGCCGAGCAGTCGGTGAATCGTCGTGACCTGGCTCGGAATCGCGCGTTTCACCTCATCCGAGCACGGCAACGCGTCGCGAAGCGAAGCGATGGACGAGGCGAGCCGAGCGGCGGCTTTGCCGGTGGGCGCGGCCATCGCGATGCGCATCCGCGCTCCGCCTGGCTGTTCGAGCAACAGGCCGAGGATACGCACGACGGTGGTGGTTTTGCCGGTGCCGGGGCCGCCGGAGATAACCGAAAAACGCCGCCGTAGCGCCGTCAATGCGGCCTGTCGCTGGCGATCTTCGCTGGATTTGTCAGCGCCGAAGTAGCGGTCGAGCTGCGCCATCAGCGCGGTATCGTCGATCTCGCTGCTCTCCGACGCGGCGCGGGCGCGGATGGCGTCGGCAAGCAACGCTTCGTAACGGAAGTAACGGTAGAGGTAAAACCGTCCAGCAGCGTCAAGAATCAGCGGGCGGTACTCCCCCGGCCTGCCGAGCGTCGGCAGCGAGCGAAGCGCGGCGATGAGGCTTGCGGCGTCAGGCAAGCGCAACGGCTCGTGCTCGCCAGGAATCCGCACGAGCTGTCCCGCGAGTTCCATCAGATCGAGACAGACATGCCCCTGCCCTACCGCCTGACTGAGCAGCGAAACGACCATGCGCAGCAGTTCCGAATCCTTCGTTACGCCCCGGCAGAGGAAGGCCGCCGCCTGCCGGTCGATAGGTCGTTCGATAAAATCGATCATACGTCACTCTCCCCTTCGGTTTCGACAAGCAACTCGCTCAGCTCGCGGATCAACTCGACGGACGGCAGGTCGCGATAAAACCCGAACTCTTCGCCGCGTTCAGCGTTGACGCCGCGCAGGAAGACGTACATTGCACCGCCGAAGTGCGTTGCGTAGCTGTAGGCCGGCACGCGCAGGGCGAGGAAGCGGTCGAGCGCCACCGTGTAAAGCAGGTATTGCAGGCGGTAGAGATTGTCCGTCATCGCTCGGTCGAGCTGCTCGCGGCGGTACTCCTCGACCGAATTGCCGAGGTGGTTGGACTTCCAGTCGAGCAACCAGAAACGCCCCTGCACTTCGAACACCATATCCATGAAGCCCATCACCATTCCCTTCACCGGTGCGAAATCGAGCGCATGCAATGCTGCGGCGGGATCGGTGCCCGCCGGAATAACGCCATGCTTGAAAAGCACTTCGGCAAGCTCCGGCGCGGTGATGCGCTTCAGTGGGAAGAAGAATTCAAGCTCGGTGAACCACGATTGCGGCTTCAGACTACCGAGGGTGAACGGGCCGTTCGGCGATGAAAGCGACGTCGCAAGCACCTCCCGCACCATGCCGGCAAGCGCTGGCTGCCACTCTTTGTCGAAGCCGTACCGGTCGAGCGCCGTCGCGCAAGCCTCGTCGATAATGGCGACGGATGGTGAAGCGAAGTCGAGCGTCTCGAAGATCGAGTGCATCAGAATACCCGCTCCGGCCCCTTTCGGGAAGGCGAAGATGGAGCGATCCGCATCCGGCAGCACAACCGGCGCGGCGGGTTCCGCCGGAGCGCTTTCGTCGCGGTCGGGAAGCTCGAAGGCCACGTGCTTGTGGCGGCTGAGCGTGGTAAAGCTCGCGATACGCCACTCGGTTTCGAGGATTTTTTCGAATCTACGAAGCACGAGGTCAGCTTGTTCTGACGCTCCGGATGGCTGAACGCTCACGCAGAAATCATCCCCAAGCATCAGTCGCTTGACCTGCATCGCGCCGTCCGATTCTTCCGCCATCGCTTGCAACTTGTCCGCCATATCGTTCACCCCGATGGCCTGAAGCTCGTCCGCTGCTTCAGCAACCGGATCGTCGCTTCGACGGGCGTCGTCCGAGGCGTAGAGTAAATAAGAGGCGGGCGTAAGTTGCGGCGGCTTGCCGCTTTTGCGGCCATCGACGATGCGGGCGGTGAAGAAGATGCAGCGCCGCTCGGCCCGCGTCAGGGCGACGTAGAAAAGCCGCAGGTTCTCGGCAAGCGTCTCCCGCGCGGCGAGCCTCCGGTGCTCCCTGATCGTCGTGGAACCGAAATCGCGCACCATCCGGCCAGCATCGTCGTGGCAGAGCACCACATCGCCGCTGCCGTTGCTGCCGGTGAGCGGGAAGGGGCAGAAAACCACCGGATACTGCAACCCCTTGCTGACGTGCGCGGTGACGATCTTGACCGCCGGTTCGTCGCTTTCGAGGCGAATCTGGTACTCCTCGCCGCTTTCGCGCGTCGCCACCCGCTCGCTAAACCAGGCCACGAGGCTCTCCATGCCGAGGCCCCGCGCGTGCGCCTCGCGGTGCAGCAGCTCGAAGCAGTGCAGTACGTTGGTCAAGGCTCGCTCGCCAGACGCGCCCGCCGTGCTCAGCAGCCGCTCGCGCACCCCTTCGCGGCGCATCAGCTCGCGGGCCATCACCATGAAGCCGCGCTCCCGCCAGAGCCGGTGGTAATCGCGGAACTTCTGCAACCGCTCGGCCAGAGCGTTTTCGTCGTCGTTGAGGCGGGCAATGTCGCTGCCGTTCAGCCCGAACATCGGCGTAACGAGCGCGGCGCGAACGAGCATTGCGCTGCTCGGCTCGGCAAGCGCCGTGATGAGAATGCGCACCTCCTCGGCCTCGATGGAGGCGAATACGCTCTCGTCGCTGCGCATCACGGAGACGACGCCCGCCTTTCGCAGTGCCGATTGCATCATCCGTGCCTGCCGATGGGTACGCACGATCACCGCAATGCCGCTCGCCTCCACGCCTTCGTTGATCGTTTCGGCCACCATCGAAGCGCACGCCTCCGCCGCGAACTGCGTCGCCTCGCCGCTCTTCAGACTCCCGTCACCCTCGCCGCCATCGAGCAGGCAGAGTTCGAGCGGCGGCTTGCCGATCAGCTCCGATTCGGGGATGACGCGGCCAGCAACGAGTGGCGGCGACGGAATACCGTCGAACACGAAGGGCTGGCGAGCGTGGTCGAAAAGACGGTTGAAGCCGTCGAGCAGCTTCGGCATTGAGCGCCAGTTTGCGTTGAGCGTGAAGCGCCGCTCCTCGCCAACGTCGTTTACCGCCCGGAAATAGGCGAACATGTCCGCTCCGCGAAAGCTGTAGATCGCCTGCTTGGGATCGCCAATGAGGAACAGCGGCGCATCCGAACCGGCGTAGATGCACCGGAAGATGTCATACTGCACCGGATCGGTGTCCTGAAATTCATCGATCAGTGCCGCTGGGTAGCGAATCCGCAACGCCTCGGCCAGCGCGGCGGCTTCGGGCCCATTGGCGAGCGCGTGGTAGAGGTCGGTGAGCAGATCGTCGAAACAACGGATATTGCCCTCTTGTTTACGCTCCGGCAGACGCTTGCGGTAGAACGCAACCAGCTCGGACTTCAGCGCCAGCAACCGCTCATCCGCCGCCGCTTGCAGTTGCTCGCAGACGTCGAAGAAGGGATGCGCGGGCGGCGTGCCGGACTTTTTCGTTCCCGCTTTGATGCCGGAAGCGGTCAGCTTCTCGAAACCGTCGAAGAGCGCAAAAGGATTGCTGCCCGCAGCGAACTCGTCGAGCGACGACAGCAACGGCTCGACTTTATCGTCGCGATAATATTTCTCGGAACGGCTGAGGCTTTTGTCGCTTCGCAGAAGTTCCGCTAATGCTTCCCGCTCTTCCCGCCAGATTCGGCGCACTTCGTCGAACGCTGTTTGCGCTTCGTCCTCGATTCGCGCGATTTCCGCTTCGTCGTAAACCGGCAGCACCACGTCGCGCTCCGAGAGCTGCAACGATTGCAGGAACGCCATGAGGCTGTCGGGCGTCCACTTTTTCAGCAGCGCGTAGGCGAGCAGTCGGTTGGCGTCGCCGAAAAAGCGCTCCCGCCAGAAGTCGTCGATCACCTGCTCCGCCAGATCCGATTGATCGTCCATCAGCTCGGTGTCGTAAAGCGCCCCGCTCTCGAAGGCGTGCTCCTGCAACGCCCGCAGACAGAAGCCGTGAATGGTGAAGATCGAGGCCATGTCGAACTCCGCCAGCGCCGCTTCGAGCAGCAGGGCGGCCTGTTCGGACGAACCGATTACGTCGGTGCGATCGCGTAGTTTAACGAGAAACTCATCCTCCGTCAGTTCACCACGCATGACGTCAAGCGCCTCGCGGATGCGTCTGCGGATGCGCGCGCGAAGCTCCTTGGTGGCCGCTTCGGTGAAGGTGACGACGAGAATCTGTTCGGGCCGCAACTCACGCTCGACGAGTAGCCGCAGGTAGAGCGACGCAATGGCGTAGGTCTTGCCCGTGCCTGCGCTCGCCTCGATGAGCTTCATGCCCGAGAGCGAGACGGCGGCGTGATCAAGGATACGGATCGTCATCCTTTCCCTCCGTGCTCCAGCATCGGTTGCAGTAACGATTTGGCAATGGCGGCGAAGCGCTCGCTGAAATCGAGCTCTTCGCCGAAGCAGCGGCGGATGGCCGGGTCGCTTCCCTCGCCTTCGATTCCGCCGAAGCCGTCGAGCCACTGGCCGAGCGCGGCTTTGCGCCGGTCGGCTTCGGGCTTATGGGCTTTCTCCGCCCAGGCGAGCGAGGTGCGCAGGAAGAATGGAATCGGTTCGGCAAGCCCTTCGCGATAGAGGTCGAGCAGCGATTCAAGCCGTTCGGTTGCGCCATCGACAGGACAATAGCGGATCGAGCGGTCGAGCGTGACGATGCGCGTTTCACCGTGCCCGGCGGCGTTTTGCGCGAGGTGCAGCAGCCACGAACGGAGGCGATCCTGCGCGCGCATTCTTGCGCAGCGGTAGAGAAGCTGACCGGCTGGCAAGAGGTGGTCAAGCGTTCCGGTGAGGCGGAATCCGCCGATGTCGAGATCGATGTCGAGCTGGCTGAACGCACCGTCGCCTTTCAGTGCCTGCACCTTCGCGGCGAACTGTTCGACCTCGGCCAGAATCTTTCGGAACAGCAGCTCGCCGTGCGCGGCTGGAGGAAGCAAGCCACGCGAGCGGAAGAGCGGCAACATCGCGTGCCCATCGCGGCCTTCGAGCACCGCTTCGAGCAGTTCCTGACGCATCGCGTAGCGTTCGAGTCCCACCGCCTCGAACGGCTCACGCTCGCCGAGCGGTTCGACCGCTGACGAGGGTTTCAGGCCCAGACGCCGTTCGAGAAAGTACGCTGCCGGGTTGGCGAAAAAGCGGGCGAGATCGTCGAGCGTCACCGTTCGTTCCTCGTCGGTCAGATCGACCAGAGGCTCTTCAATGAATGGTCTGGCGTTACGCGAATTGCGTCCCGCAAGCGCCTTGAAGTTGTCCGTCGAGTAGCTGAAGAGCGGCGATCCTTTCGTGAAGTAGGCCGAGCTGAAGCCTTGGAGACGGTGCTGCACGACGAGTCTCGACGCGGCATGTTCGCCCTCCGGGAATTCGAAGCCGCGCTCTACGGCATCGAGCAGCTCGCTTACCAGCACCGACGGCGGCAGTTCGCTGTTATCGCGTACGCTCTGGCCGACGTAGCTCAGGTAGAACACGTCGCGGGCGGAGAGGATCGATTCGAGGAAGAGGTAGCGGTCGTCACCGCGCACCGAGCGGTCGCCTTTGCGCGGCTCGCGGGCAAGCAGATCAAAGCCCGGCGGACGCTGCTGGCGCGGGAATGCGCCGTCGTTCATGCCGATCATCGCCACCACGCGAAAGGGAATGCTGCGCATCGGCAGCATCGCGCAGAAGGTGATGCCGCCGGTCATGAAGCCAAGCCCCATCTCGAACTGTTCGAGCCGCCCACGCAGCCAGGCGATCATCACTTGCGCCGAAATCTCACCTGAAAAACCGGAGTGCTCCGCCAACACGGTGAGCCGGTCGATCTCCGCCTTGACGTGCGCCAGTTCGCGCTCCAAATCGGCATCGGCTTCAATAAAGCTGTCGAGCATCCAAAGGAAGTGCTCCCGCCACTGGCCGAGCGGTCGTGGGCGGCTGAAGCGCTTCGAGAGCTGATCGACCGCATCGATGAAGTCGGCCAGCTTGCCAAGCGTTTCGGCGTCGCCCGCGACTTCGAATGGGAGTACGCCCTCGAAGAGCCGCCCCTCGTCCGGCATTGCGTAGCCAAGCAGAAGACGCTCAAGCCCCGCCCGCCACGAGTTCTCACGAAACGGTGGCAGGCCCAGCTTGCTGCGCGACCGCTCGTCCATCCCCCAGCGGATGCGCGTCTTTTCAATCCAGCGGCGCACCGTGTCGAGCTCCTCCTCGCCGAGCCGGAAGCGGCGGCTCACCGGCGGCGACGAGACAAGGTCGAAGAGCTCGGGCGCGGTGTGGCGGCTGCCGTACAGCTCCAGCAACTTGAGCATCGCCGGAGCGACGCCGCCCTCGTCGAGCATCCGGCGGTCGGCGATGGAGTGCGGCAAGCGCGGCTCCCCCTGACCGCTCGCGCCAAACACCGTGGCGATGTAGGGAGCGTAGGTCTCGATGTCGGGCGTCATCACCACGATGTCGCGCGGTTCGAGGCCTGCCACGCTCTCAAGCAGATCGAGCAGATTGTCGTGCAGCACCTCGACCTCGCGCAGCGGATTGTGGCACGAGTGCACCTGCACCGAACGGTCACTGGCGGCGGGCATCGGATGCTTCTCCTCCGTGCCGTCACCGCGCAGATTGAGCATGTCGGACTGCACGGCGCAAAGCAGCGTTGCCGTGCCGCGATCGTCGTAGATTTCGTGCTCCTGCTCGACGCTGCCCACCTCAAGCAGCAGTTCGGCGAACTCACGGCCACTCTTGCCGAGCGAGGCGAGCAGCGGATTGCCCTCGACGCTCAGCTCCCGCTCCCCTTCGCTCATGCGCAAGAGCCGCTTGCGAGAGACAATGTCCATCCAGAACTCTTGAGTGGGACTCAACAGGAACAAGTTGACCGGAAGGCGCGCTGCGAGCGCTTCAAGCATCTCGACATGAAATGGCGGCATGTAAGAGACGCCGAACAGCGAAATGCGAGACGGAAAATCGTCGGGTAGCGTAGCCTTTTTCAGCTTGCGGATAAACTCCGCCTTGAGCTGACCGCGATGCTTGCCCGTGCGTTCTGCCAAGAGCGCCCGCCAGAGCTCCGGCTGCCAGTCGCCAGCCACATCGTCGCCGCCCGCCTCCCACGTGGCGAGCAGGTCAGGACGGAACAACGTGTACTGGTCGAAGGTGTCGCCGATCCGACCGCAGAGCTGGAAGAGCTTCAGGCCATCTTGGTCGCCATCGAGATAGCTCCGTAGCGGCGCGAACGAATCGCGTTCGAGCAAGTCTGGCAAGAGCCGCATCAGATTCCACGAAATCACCTCTTTTGAGAAGCGCTCCAAGTCAGCCGGTTCCGACAGCCCGAGCCACTCAAAAAGTTTGTCGAGCAACGCGTTTGGAAACGGGTACTCCGCCCCGGCCCAGACGCCGAACCGCGCCGCAAGCCGCATCGAGAGCCACCGCTGCATGCCCCGGCTCTGCACAACGATCCACTCCCGCTCGAACGGCGAGGCGAGCGGCGAAGCTGCCACCATGTCGCCAAATGCTGAAACGAGCGTTTCGAGCCGGTTGCCGGTGTAGATTTCAAGCACGGCGGAAGACTCTGAACATTCTGGTGAAGTGCGGAGAAGGAGGCATGGGAGGTTCTGGCTTCAGTTGTCAGGTATGACATTATAAGTAGTGAATTGCCCAAGCATTATCAAGGACTGACGTAATGGATTACGTAGGCAGCATGGACAAAAAGCATGACTGGATGAGTGCTGCTTATGATCAATTGTCAATGATCAACTGCGAAATTCATTACATTGAAAACAGATTTCAACGTTCCACAATTTTATACAAAATCATCTCATAGACGCAAAAGCCATCACGCTCGATGTGCCGAAAAAAGAGGGTGCTCCAATGAGCGCCGGACAGATCGCTAAAACAGTGGTCTGAATCGAAAAGAGGTTGATAAAGCAATGAAACAACTCAAAGCAGCAGAGGCAATCATCTCTCCAAAGCGCTGCTACTTAGGGCCGAAAGCTTGACGAAATTCCAAACAATTCCGTTGCGGCAAAACTGCACATCAAGCGGAACCAGCATACTTTTCAACAAATTAACATCGAACAATCATGATTCAATCCGATTCCTCCCTTCTTCCTCTGTCCCAGGAAGAGCTGAACGAGCTTGAAGGGGTTCTCTGTTCGGACAAGACTCCGGAAGAGTGTATGCCGTCGCTCGAAATGATCGATGGGTACATGACGTCTCTGGTGATCTGCCCGGAAATGGTGCCGCAGTTCCGCTGGATCCAGTACATGATCGATCCTGAAAACAAGCAGGAGAAAATTTTTGAAACCCCCGAACAGGAGGCTCAAATCACCGCTTTGCTGCTTCGCCATGCGGGCGCTATTGCCGACCAGTTCGAGAGCAATCCGGAAGAGTTCCTGCCGATTTACGAGATGTTCGGGTACGGCGAACCGGAAGAGCGCGAAATCGCCATCGAGGAGTGGGCTCTCGGGTTCATTCTCGGCATGGAGCTGTCGCACAATGCGTGGCAGCCGCTCTTCGACAACGAAAGCACGGCAATGCTGGCCGGGCCGCTCTTTATCCTTGGCCGGGTGAGTGACGACTATGAAACCATGTCGCAGGACGAGCGCGACGAAATCACCGCGATGCTTGAGGAGTCGATCATCGGAATGCACGCATTCTGGCAGCAGCTTGAGGAGAAGGAGGACGAAGAGTAAGCCGTGAAGGTGAGTGATCAGGCCCTGAACGCTCTCAAAATTTACCCATAAAAAAAGCCGGACTGTCGAGAGTCCGGCTTTTTTGTTGCTGCAAGAACCTATCGCTGATGCAGCCCAGCACTCAGAACATGGAGTGAGCGCCGAGTTCCTGTCCGGCGAGCCCCTCCTTGAGCACGCGCTTGTAGAAATCGCGCAGCGTGTCAGTGCCGTACGAGGGCGTGGCGTCGGCGTCGTACTGCTGTTTGACCGGGTCCCATACCAGCATCGACTCTGAACAGTAGTACTTGCCGATGCGGGCGAACTCCGCTTTTTCGGCAAATGACGGAAATATTTTTGACAGCAGCGTCAGCACCGGAATGATAACGTCGAACATCTGGATCGGCACTTTTTTAAACTTCGGCTTGCGGCCCAGCAGTTCGAAGAGCATCAGCGCCTGGTCGAGGTTGGTCAACGCCTCCCCCGGCCCGCCGATGGGCATAATGTTGTTCTGCTTCTCCGGCTCTTCGAGGCAGTCGGCCATGAAGCGGGCCAGGTCGGCCTCGCTGATCGGCTTGCACGCCGTCAGACGCCCATCGCCGAACATAACGTAGGGCTTGCCGCTTTTGACCTTTTCGATCTGCCCGGCAATCGATTTAAAGAAAGCCGTTGGACGAACGATGGAGTAGGTCACGCCGGACTCACGTAACTCCTTCTCGAATTTTAGCTTAGCCCGCTGGAACTCCAGCATCGGCTTCTGCACGCAGATGGCCGAAAGCAGCACGAACTGGCTGATTCCGGCAGAGATGCCCGCATCAAGCGAATTGCGGGTCGCCTGGTAATCGATGTTCCACGAATCCTTGATGCCGCCATTGCGCGAGGTCAAACACGACACCACCGCATCAAAATGCTCCCCACGAATGCCGTCGCGCTTCAGCGACTCCATGTTCGACACATCGCCAAAACGCACCTCCGAACCTTTGAGCTGCTCGCGGGTCTCCGCCTCCGTCGTCGAGGCGTTCACGCCGGAACGCGGGCGGGCGAAGCTGACCACCTCGTAGCCACGCGCTACCAGTTCACGAACGACAAACTTTCCGATGTAACCGGTCGCACCGACAACAAAAATTCGCTTCTTTTGCTGCTTCTCACTCTTTTCAGCCAGAACAGATGAGCTCATCAATGGTCGATAATTTTGAACATTGCCGAAATCCGATCTACAGAACGATTATACGGCTAAAATGATGATTTTAAAACTCGTTGACGGCATTTGAACCGCTCACGGATGTTCTATCCGTTCCTGTCGGAACAAGCGTTCAGTTGTGCATCTGCGGTGCGTCATCGATAGTGTTTCTTTCATCATGCGAGTCATGACATAAGGGCACCTCTAAAAAGTGTCATGAGAGAGCTGAGTGCAAGGCGGATGGAGCGCAGAAACCGGAGTGTACGCACTGTAGCACGCGAGATTTCGAGCACCACCCAAGCGCCGACAATCAGACCGCGCAATAAGTTTTTAGAGATGCCCATAAACAGATGAAACAGTGTTCATACTCACCCCCCCCTTATTAAACGCGGCTTGTTAATCGCGTCTGACAAACACGTTCGTCCGCAGAGGCTTGTCAGATCCTGAGGCAAAATTATATTGCTGC
>CBEUNJ010000009.1:0-23737 GCA_965544465.1 uncultured Chlorobaculum sp. | reverse complement strand
CCCGATTGCTTCGTTGGGTGGTGCTCGAAATCTCGCGTGCTACAGTGCGTACACTCCGGTTTCTGTGCTCCATCCGCCTTGCACTCAGCCCGCTCATAACACTTTTTAGAGATGCCCTCCGGCTTGAACGTTGGGGCAATTGAACCACTAATAGAATTTCCTCGTTACCCAAGAATTTCTTGCATCATTTTCAGCAGGGTAAATTTATCGTCAGGCGAGGAGACAATGCCTTTAAGGGCGGCGTCGGCGTTGCGCAGGGCGTGCAGGGCTCGTTCGGTTTCGGCGATGCTGAAGCGCCGGCGGGCGTAGTCAAGATAGTTTTTAGCGAAGTACTCTTGCCGCCCGTACATGCCGAGCGCGGCGGCGGTGTCTTTGAGCGAAAGCTGCTGCAAGCCGGGAGCCTGGAGCTTCCAGACGCGCAGGAAAAAGGTGGTCAGATAGCGCACGATGCTCATCAATCCCTCTTTCTGCCCCTCCTGCTCCATGATCATCAGGGCGATGCCGCTGCACAGTCGGAGGTTCTTGCTGACCATCGCTTTTTCCAGCTCGAAGACGTTGTATTTTTTTGAAATACCGACGCACTGGCAGACGTCGTCGAACGTGATACGCCGTTCGGCGCGTTTATTCGAAACGTATAATGTGAGCTTTTCAATTTCCTGGCAGATCAGGTGCGACGATGGTTCGATGTAGCCAGCAAAGGTTTTGAGGGCGTCGGGATCGAACTCCCATCCAGACTCGCGGGCCCGTTCCGAAGCGAAAACATCGGGGTGTTTGAGCGCAGGGAAGTCGTGGCGGAAGGGCTTGAGCTGCTTGTACGGCGTTTTCTCAAGCTCTTTTTTGTCGATATTGTCGGCGTCGAGCACCAGTACGGCGAAGGTGGTCGGATTGGCAAGATAGCGCGTGAGCGACTCCTCCTGTCGTTTGCTTTCGGCCTTGCCGGTTACTTTTTTCAGCTTGTTGAACTGCCGGACAATGACCAGTTTTTTTTCGGTGAACATCGGGTATTCCGAGGCTACCGAAATGATCTGGCCCAAGGTCACGTCCGGGCCGTAGAGCATGACCGTATTGAGGGCGGCCTCACGTTCTGACGGAAAGAGCGAGGCCTTCAGTTGCGTTTCGATCTCCTCCTTGAGCCAGCTTTCCGGCCCCTGAAAGAAATAGACCGGCGCGATCTTGCCTGATGCGATCTGTTTTTTCAGGTCAGCCATGCGGGTTCAATGCGGAAGTCGGTGGTCAGAAGGGCAGGTCGTCCTTTTCGAACTCCTGCGGGCCGCTCGACGAGGAGCGGCTGCTGTAATCGCCGGACGATGACGGTTCTGGTTTCGACTGGCGTGAGTAGGACTGGCGCTCCTGCGAGTAGGAGTTGCCCATGCCGCCACCGGAGTCACGCGATCCGAGCATCTGCATATCGCTGCACACGATTTCGGTGGTGTACTTCTTTTCGCCGGTTTTGTTGTCGTCCCACGAGCGGGTCTGCAAGCGACCTTCAATGTAAACCTGGCGGCCTTTTCTGAGGTACTGGCTGCAAATGTCGGCGAGTTTGCCCCAAGCTACGATGCGGTGCCACTCGGTGCGTTCCTGAACATTGCCGGTGCTGTCTTTGTAGCCTTCGCTGGTTGCAAGGTTGAAGTTGACGACGGTCTGGCCGGATGCGGTTTCGCGGCGTTCCGGGTCGTTGCCGAGGTGGCCAATCAGCATAACTTTATTCAAGCCTCGTGCCATAGTGGTGTGCGTGATTTTCGGTTCTCTTGACGGGAGCCTCAGGGTGTTCGAGAGGCTTTTTGTCCGTTTGCTTCGAGCGTCAAGCTACATGATTATTTCCTATTCTTCAAGTCAGCCGGTGAAGCGTTTGCCGTCGATGACTGGCCCTTCGCGGCAGAGCAGGATGTTTTCTTTCTCACCTTCGGCGTTTTGTAATTCGATCATGCAGCCGTAGCAGATGCCGATGCCGCAGCCCATGATCGACTCCAGCGAAAGCTCGCAGTCCAGGTCGCGCTCCTTGCAGAACTTCGCGAGAGCCTTGAGCATCGGGTTGGGGCCGCAGGCGAAAACCTTGACCCGTTCGGCAGTTTTCTGTTCCGCGAGATGCTTTTCAAGCAGTTGCACCACGTTGCCGTGAAATCCCTCCGAGCCGTCGTCGGTTGCGGTGCTCACGTTGGACAGGCCGACGGTCAAGAGCTCGGTGCGGCTCCGTCCGCCGACCAGGTGGTGAAACGGCGTGCCCTGGGCGGCGAGCGTTGCTTCGAGGAAGCGCATCGGCGCGGTTCCGATGCCACCCGAAACCAGCAGCGCCGTGTCGAACTCGCCAGGATCGGTGCCGAAGGCGTTGCCGAGCGGGCCGAGCACCAGCAGGTCGTCGCCGCAGGAGGCTTCGCAGAGCATCGCCGTGCCGCGTCCGACGTTCTTGACCATTACCTCAATCGTTTCGCCCTCGACATTGTGGATGCAGAACGGGCGGCGCAGCAACGGCTGATCCGAGCTGCTGATTTTGATGTTCACGAAGTTGCCGGGCTTTGCGGTCGCGGCGATTGCCGGGCACGGCATGGAGATGATTGAAACCTCCGGGCCTGCCGGGCGGATGCCGGTAACGCGGGTCTTGAGGTCGCGGATGGTGCTGGATTGGAGCATGGCTGCAAGCATTCTTGGTCGCGGCAGGAGAGCTCGGAGGCTCGCGACGATTCGGGAAGATGCCGTTATTCTGTCTGTCAGCCCATAATTAAGAGCCCCGGCAGCGATTTTGCAAATGCATTTCCCTTTTGGGACAGTGCGCTCGGCGACCGGTTTTCTCCATAGGGTTGATTGTTGGGAATGGTGTTTTGCAGAATGATTTGATAAGTATATCTTAACGGTCTTGGCTGTATAATAAACTTCCAATGCCTGGTTCATGCGTATATTAACCTTTACTGGTAAGGGTGGTGTAGGTAAAACAAGCGTCTCTGCCGCCACGGCAGTCCGTCTTTCCGAAATGGGACACCGCACGCTCGTGCTTTCGACCGATCCCGCCCACAGCCTTTCAGACTCATTCAATCTCCAGCTTGGCGCAGAGCCGACCAAGATCAAGGAGAATCTTCACGCCATCGAGGTAAACCCTTACGTTGATCTCAAGGAGAACTGGCATTCGGTACAGAGGTACTACACCCGCATCTTCATGGCTCAGGGCGTCTCCGGCGTCATGGCCGACGAGATGACGATTCTGCCTGGCATGGAAGAGCTGTTTTCCCTGCTCAGGATCAAACGCTACAAATCCGCCGGCCTGTACGACACACTCGTGCTCGATACGGCTCCCACCGGCGAAACCCTTCGACTGCTTTCGCTGCCCGACACGCTCTCGTGGGGTATGAAAGCGGTCAAGAACGTCAACAAGTTCATTGTCCGCCCGCTCAGCAAGCCGCTCTCCAAGATGTCGGACAAGATCGCCTACTACATTCCGCCGGAAGACGCCATTGAGTCGGTCGATCAGGTGTTCGACGAGCTTGAGGACATCCGCGAAATTCTGACCGACAACGTCAAATCGACCGTCAGGCTGGTCATGAACGCCGAGAAAATGTCGATCAAGGAGACCATGCGCGCTTTGACCTACCTGAACCTCTATGGCTTCAAGGTCGATATGGTGCTGGTTAACAAGCTGCTCGACACTCAGGAGAACAGCGGCTACCTCGAAAAGTGGAAAGGTATTCAGCAGAAATATCTCGGTGAGATCGAAGAGGGATTTTCGCCTCTGCCGGTCAAAAAACTCAAAATGTACGATCAGGAGGTCGTCGGCATCAAATCGCTCGAAGTGTTTGCTCACGACATTTACGGTGATACCGACCCTGCTGGCGTTATGTATGACGAGCCGCCGATCAAGTTCGTCCGCAAAGGCGATCTTTACGAAGTGCAGCTCAAGCTCATGTTTGCCAATCCGGTCGATATCGATGTGTGGGTTACTGGCGATGAACTGTATGTGCAGATTGGCAACCAGCGCAAGATCATCACGCTTCCGGTCAGTCTTACCGGTCTGGAGCCTGGCGATGCGGTCTTCCGCGACCAGTGGCTGCACATTCCGTTTGATCTCGAAAAACAGGGGCAGCACCATCGCGCCAGAGAGTATAACAAAGCCTGACCTAGTGCGGATTCCTGTTTGACGCAAAGACGATTTTTCTTAGCTTTAGGAAAATAGTTTTTTACACATAAACAGTAACTCCGCACTGCTAAGGTGGTCGGGATTAAAGGAGGACATAATGTCAGAATCGTATCAGAAACTTCGCAAAGATTTTAAAGACCTTGACTTCCCCGATAGGCTCACCTTTCTGGCCGAAAGTGCTCTGTTGACAGGTCAGAGCGCCATTGTCGGCGGGCTTGAAGTTGCCGGTAGTGTTGTTGAGACGGTTACAGGGACGGTTGGATCGCTGGTTGACGCATTGGGTATCGGTAACATGCTTGGTAGTTCGGGCGGCGTTGTAGGCGAGACGATTGATCGTGTCGCCATTACCGTCAAGGACGCGTCTCGTTCGGCTGGTGATATCTACAATGATGCAGTCAAGAATGTCGAAAACGTTACCGGCAACGCAGCGAAAGCTGTCGGTGATGCTGGCGTTTCAGCCTCCGAGACAGTCAAGAATCTTGCCGGTTCGTTCCAGAAAACCACCGGGAAAAAATAAGGTTTTTTGTCCGGCTTCGCTCGGCCTGGACGAGAGGCAAGAGGGGGCTTAAAATCTTTTTGATTTGTTTTTTTTCGTTTATTCGCTTACTTTTTCTTCAAGAATCATTCTTGAATGTTTTTGTTCTGTCAATTAAATTCCAAAAGGAGGAGTTATGAGTGGAGGAGGCGTCTTTACCGACATTTTAGCCGCTAGCGGCCGCATTTTCGAGGTTATGGTCGAGGGGCACTGGGCAACCGTTGGTTACCTTTTCGATTCTCTTGGCAAAGGTGTGGCTCGAATCAATCAGAACGCCTATGGTTCAATGGGTGGTGGCGGTGGTAGCCTTCGTGGTTCTTCGCCCGAGGTTTCCGGCTATGCTGTGCCGACCAAAGAAGTTGAATCGAAGTTTGCCAAATAAGCAAACCGTTCAGCAAGACATTAAAAGCAGTGACAGGTTTTGTGCCGTCACTGCTTTTTTAGTTTTATAGTGTTTTACGTCGTTTCATCATCGATTTCCCTCCCTGTTGCCGGGAACGGTTCTCCGTTTCAGAATACAAGCTCTCTTCCATCGCTTAATCGCGGTTCAGCGTTACGTAATTTATTTTAGTTTTTATATTTTCATAGTTCGACTATTGATGATCAACGGATTTCAAAGGTAATGTGACAGGGAGCGGTAAATGGCTAATTTTTCTCTCTATATCTCGGGGCAGACTGAACTGGGGGATGTGACCGAGTTTTTCCAGAAACGCCTGCTTGGCGAGGGGGAAACCCCCATTGCATTTTTTGATGGCGTCTTTTACGAATCTCATCAAGAGCGTGTAGGCAACATTGTCTATCAGGACTACCTGATCTTTTCTGACAAGGCGCTGTACCTCTGGGCGCGGGGCGCTTCGAAAGATTACCTCGACCGCTTCATGCTTGGTGCGGTATCGCTGAACAGCCGGAATAAGGACAGCGCGTTCGCGACCATGAACCTCAAGATACGGCGCGAGGGCAAGGAGCCGGTGTTCGTGATGTTCGATATGGTGGAAATCCGTGAAGCTGAAATGATCATCAAGCTTCAGACCGCTGTCGAATCGACCATAGAGGACTATCTTGGCGTTAACTACCGTCAGGAGATTCCGCCGAATGCCGCTGCCAGGATTCTTCAAGCCGCTCGCTCGGTCTGCCCGCCGAGGAGCATTTCGCTGCCGCTGGGGTCGTCCGAGTCTCCCCAGATGCCAGCGCCCGATGCCGGGATTGGCTATGGCCAGGATTTGCTCGAACAGTACCGCGCCATGGGTGGGCAGCAGCAGGCTGTGTCGCAGGACTCTCCGTATGGCGAGCGTCCACAGGCTGGCGGGATGGATATGCCGCCGGGAATGGGCACGCCGCCGTTTGCTTCGCTTGGCGGGCTTGAGTCGATGTTGCCTACCGATCCTGCGTCATTGAAACGTATTACCGGTCAGATCAAGGATATGGTTGGCGATGCGCCTTTCAAGCTTCGTAACCAGGTTATGAAGGATCTTCAGCATGTACCTGGTGATGTGGCCACGGTATTGTCGGCCCTCAACGAATTGCTGGCTAACATCGCTGGCAATCCGATGGCCGAGCGTTTCGTTATGAACGCTATCAAGACCGCCGTGGTGAACGATGGCATGATCGGCTCGCTTGGCAAAATCATCAAGATGACCGGTCTTGGTAGCGGTGGCGGCAAAAAAAGCTCGCAGCCCTCTTCTGCCGCGCCTTCCGCAGCTGAACAGCGCTCAGATTCCAGACCTCGCAAGAGTCCGTTCGAGGAGAAATCCGCAGATGACTCTTCTACGATCCGGCGTCGGAAAATCAGCATCAAGGACGATGAGGAAAAATCTGCCACCAACTTTGGTGCCGGAAGCGATGAGCCGATTACGTCGCGTCAGGAGCGCAACCCTGCCGCTAACGATGCCAGAACTAGCGCTGGCCGCCACCGCAAGAAGCTCTCGATCAAGATGGAGGATGATAACGAGATCGCCCGAAAACTGATGAGTTATGACGAGTCGGAGCGGGAAGTGTCAGCTCCCGAACCGACCAGGCCTGCTCCAGCCGCGCCAGTAGCCCCCTTGCCGGTTGATGATGGTACGGGCATGCGCCGGAAAAAGCTCTCCATCAAGGCCGAAGAGGGGAGTGGCGCGGGCGCGGACGTTGCCCGCAAGTTGATGAGCTACGACGAAGAGTCGCGCGGGGCGATCAAGACGCTCTCGAAATTCGAAGCGCCGACAACAGCTGAGCTCTCACCTGCAGTCGCCTCTGAGCTTGAGACTGAACTGGAAAGACCGTTGCGGAAGAAGATTCAGATTGTCGCTGCTGAAGAGCTGGAAGCAGCCTCTGAACCCGAGCCTGAGCCGGTGGAGCCATCTGTAGTTGAAACGGAGTCAACGATTGAGTCGGGAGCATCCGAAGAACGTGCCATTTCAGAAGAGCAGCTTTTTGCTGCTCTTGGCCAGGAGCCCAAGCCTGAGAAACGCCCGGTGGCTTCAAGTGAATACATGACCATTGAATCCGATGATTCGGAGGGCAAGGCATCAACCGTGAAACCTGCTGAGCAACCGCATCAGCAGCGCACCCTAACGGGTAAGGCGGATGGCTGCGGGAAACGGCGGAGTAAAACAGTCTGACGGTCACAAGCCGCAGGGAGAATAACATTTGTTTAACAAGTTTTCACCATAGTTTTTCAACACCATGAGAATCATTCTTTACCTGGGCAAAGGTGGAGTGGGTAAGACCACCGTATCTGCTTCTACAGCGACAGCGATTGCACGCAGCGGCAAGCGAGTGCTGATCATGAGCACCGATGTGGCCCACAGTCTTGCTGATGCGTTCAGCGTTGAGTTGAGTTCCACTCCTCTTGAGGTTGAGAAAAATCTCTTTGCCATGGAGGTGAATGTTCTTGCAGAAATCAGGGGAAACTGGACTGAATTGTACTCGTATTTTTCTTCGATTCTTGTGCATGATGGGGCTAGCGAAGTTGTCGCCGAAGAGTTGGCCATTGTGCCTGGCATGGAGGAGATGATCAGCCTTCGTTTCATCTGGAAAGCGGCCAAATCTGGCAAATATGACGCCGTGGTCGTTGATGCCGCACCGACCGGAGAGACCATGCGTCTGCTCGGTATGCCGGAGTCCTACGGCTGGTACTCCGACAAAATCGGCGGCTGGCACTCCAAGGCGATCGGTTTCGCTGCGCCGCTTCTGAACCGCTTTATGCCGAAGAAGAACATCTTCAAGCTTATGCCCGAGGTGAACGATCACATGAAGGAGCTGCACGGCATTTTGCAGGACAAAAGCATCACGACCTTCAGGGTTGTGCTCAATCCCGAGAACATGGTCATCAAGGAGGCGCTGCGCGTGCAGACTTACCTCAATCTGTTCGGCTACAAGCTCGATGCAGCCGTGGTCAACAAGGTGCTGCCTTCAAATTCGAGCGACCCGTATCTGCAAAGCCTTATCGACCAGCAGGCCAAATATCTCAGGGTGATTGACAACTGCTTCTATCCCGTGCCGATTTTCAGGGCTAAGCAGTCTTCCAAGGAGCTCATCAATCCCGACAGACTCTACGAGCTGAGCCAGGAGCTGTTCGATGGCAGGAATCCGATCGACGTGCTCTACACGAATGATCGCACCCAGACGCTTGACAAGATCGACGGCAAGTATGTGTTGAGCCTCTACCTGCCCAACGTCGAGGTTGACAAGCTGGCGGTCAACATCAAGGGCGACGAGTTGCTGGTTGACATTAACAACTTTCGCAAGAGCATTGTGCTTCCCAACGTGCTGGTAGGTCGCAAGACCGAAGGCGCCGATTTCGAGCAGGGCATGTTGAACATCACGTTCGCGAACTGAGCGGAGAGATTCGGGAATAATCAACAAAGGCTGCCAACTGGCAGCCTTTGTTGATTGTGGCAGATCGGACTGATCCAACTGATTTGTTTACCGGATTTTCAGCTTTTCCGCCAGCCTGACCGGAACCGAGTTGTCTCCGCAGCTTTTCAGCAGGTCAGCGATGGGGCGGTGCAGGCGCGGGTGTTCGGGGTTGGCGATGTCGAGCAGCGGCACGATGACGAACTTCCGTCGATGCATCTCCACATGGGGGATCGAGAGCAGCTCGGTTTCGATGCACCGTTCGCCGTAGAGTAAAATGTCGAGGTCAATGGTTCTCGGACTCCAGCGCTGATACTCGTCGGGGCGGCCAAGCTCGCGTTCGATCGCTTTGCACCTCAAACGGAGCGTGGCGGGTGCGAGTGCCGTTTCGACCGCCACTACGGCATTGAAGTAGCGCTCTTGATCGGGATCACCGAATGGCTCGGTCATATAGACCCGCGACACGTCGGTCACGCTCGTCAGCTCTGTCCGGTCGAGCCGGTCAACGGCTCCTTGCAGGTAAGCAAGTCGATCGCCGACATTGGAGCCGATTCCGATGTACGCCATCACGTTTTCCATTACTCAGCTCTTTTCGATCCGGTGTTCGGCTTCGGCGTAATCGCACAAACCGCCAAGCGGCAGCGAGCGCTTGCGCACCTTCACCGTTACGCTTTCCAGCACGGCCAGCTCTTCGATCAGCCGCGTCGCTGCGCGGCAGGCCAGCGTTTCAATCAGGGCTGCCGGTTCTCCTTTCGTCATCACTTCTTCGATGATTGAATACGCGCGCTGGTAATCGACTGTTTTGTCGAGATTGTCAGTTTCAGCCGCTGGCACGCTGTCGAAGCGCAACTCGGCATCGACCTCATACCGTCCACCGAGACGCCGCTCCTCGTCATGCACGCCGTGCCGAGCGTAAAAAACGGCATTGACCAGCCGGATGCAGGAGTGGTGATGAAGCGTCATGGTCGAAATCGGTATGTGTTGGAATGTTGCAGGAATGTAACCTATTCACGGCTGCCTTGCAATGCCGGGTTATGCGGCGTGGATAAACGGTGGCCGCCAGTGTTGAAAATCAAAAAAACTGTTACCTTCTCTATCGGGATGCCCTCGGCCTTCGAACAGACTTTTTTTGCTAACCTCTCACCGACAGAGCAGTCATGGCAGACAAACGAACCAACCATGCCTTCAGGGAATTTTTCGAGACCTGCCGCCTGAAGGCCATGCAGCTTGCGCTTGAAGAAGACCGGTACCAGGGAGATATCACCACTCAGGCAACGGTTGACGAGAGCCAGATCGGGGTCGGCTATATCGAAGCTAAGGCTGAGGGGATCATCGCCGGTGTCGAGGTGGCGCGGCAGGTGTTCCAGACGACCGATCCGGAGCTTGAGTTCACGGCGAGCGTCAAGGATGGCAAGCGGGTCTATCCGGGCGAACAGATCCTTGAAGTGCGGGGTCGCATCGCCTCCATCCTGTTTGGTGAGCGTACGGCGCTGAACTTCATGCAGCGCATGTCGGGTATCGCTACGCGCACGAACATGTACGTCGAGCGGGTCAGCCACACCAACGCGGCGATTTTCGATACCCGCAAGACCGCGCCGGGGCTGCGCTACTACGACAAGGACGCCGTGCGCATCGGAGGCGGCACCAACCACCGCTTCGGGCTGTTTGATATGATCCTGATCAAAGACAATCACATCGATGCCGCCGGAAGCGTCGAGGAGGCCGTCAAGCGGGCCAAGGTGTACTGCAAGGAGCACGGCATGAACGTCAAGATCGAAACCGAAGTTCGCAGCATTTCCGAGCTGGTGCGGGCCTGCATCAGCCGTCCGGACATTATTCTGCTCGATAACTTCATGATCGATGATTTGGCTGAGGCCGTGCGCTGGGTGCGGGCTAACGGTTACGGCGACATCCGACTCGAAGCTTCAGGCAATGTCAAGCTGCACAACGTCGCTGAAATTGCTCTGACTGGCGTCGATTACATCTCGATTGGCGAGCTGACCCACAGCGTCAAGGCGCTCGACCTCTCCATGAAGATTGAACGCACCTGATTGGATTTTGCATGGAGGTCGGGGTTGACATCGTTGAAATTGCGCGCATACGCTCGATCTGTGAGCGGCACGGCGCGACCTTCATGAACAAGGTGCTGACTGCCGCTGAAACGGCCCAGTGCCTCGCCAAGCCCGATCCCGTGGCGAGTCTGGCCGGACGGTTTGCTGCCAAGGAGGCGATCTCCAAGGCGCTGGGCACCGGCATCGCGCGCGGCCTCGGCTGGCACTCCATCGAAGTGCTGAACAACGAAGCGGGCAAGCCGGTCGTCACCCTGCACGCGCCACACCTCTCCTGCCGCCGCATCAGCCTCTCCATTTCGCACGACCGCCACTCCGCCGTGGCAATGGCGCTCGTCCAGCCTCTCTGAATTCATACGCCGGGACATAAAAAAAGGCTCACCGTTGTCGATGAGCCCTTTTCAATAGTTGTGGACGAATCGCGTATCGGGTCGAGTCCGATTAGGCCTGATGCTCCGGAATCGGCGTGGCTTCTGTGGTTATCGTTACCTTTGATTTGATCATGTCGTAGATTTTCTCTTTCAGGAGCGTGTCGATGATGTAGTCTTTGAACTCGGTGGACATGTAGGTGCTTACCAGTTGCTCGACGGTCAGCGACGGCTCTTTTTCGGCCTCTTTCTCAGCGTACGCCTTGATGTCTTCGTCGGAGACGTTCAGCTCGTTTTCCTTGGCGATTTTCTGGCTGATCAGTAGCCAGCGGACGTGCTTTTCAGCGTTTGGCTTCAGCGTTTCGAGGAACTCGGCTTCGTTCAGGCTTTCGGGGAACTGGCCGCCCATCTGGCGCTTGGCGTTTTCGAGCAACATGTTCTGGAACGACGCAACCATCGCTTTCGGAGTCGGCACCGGGTGCTCTTCGATCAGCTTGGCCGATATCGCTTCGAGCAGATCCTGCTCCGACTTGTCGGTGAAATGGGCCTGGAGCTGTAGCTTGACGTCAGCCTTGAAGTCCGCGACGTTGTCGAAGCGCTGCTGGGTGATCTCCTTGACCAGTTCGTCATCGAGTTCCGGCAGTTCGAGGCGTTTGACCTCCTTGACCTCGACGCGGTAGCGCACTGTTTCGCCGCCCTCTTCCTTCGGCTCGATGGTCACTTCAACCGTGTCACCGGCTTTGCGGCCTTCGAGCGCCGTGCGGAACGGGTTGTCATCCGGCAGGTGTTCGAGGTTGAAGTGGTGGTTCTCGTGTTTGCTCTCTTCATCGGCGTTGCCTTCGGCATCAAGTTTGGTGACGTCGCCGATGATGGTGTCGCCTTCGCCTGCGGCTTCATCGATCGTTACCATCGTGCCGTGGCCTTTGAGAATCAGTTTGATTTCGCGTTCGACATCTTCGTCAGTTACGCTGTATTCTGCCTTGGTGAAGCTGTAGGCGGAAAGATCCTTCAGCTCGAATTCAGGATGGATTTCGTAGGAAATTTTGATGGTCAGTTCGCCGTCGCCAAAGTTGAAGCTGTCGATCTGGGCGCGGCTGGCCGGATTGATGTTCTCCTCTTCGGCAATGGCGGCAAAGTGCTTCGAGGCCATCTTTTCAGCAACCCCGGCCTCAAGGGAAGGCCCGATCATGCGTTTGAGCATACCGACGGGAACGTGTCCCTGACGGAAGCCTTTGATGTTGACCGACCGGCGCGCCTCTTCGAGTTGCTGGTCGTATTCGGGCTGGTACTCTTCGGCAGTCAGAATAATTTCAAGTTGCTGCTCGGTGTCGCTGACGTTCGTGATATTCTTTTGCAAGGCTCTTCGTGACCGGTTAAGTTGCAGGGCATCCCTCTTGTTTTACCTGCTTGTCCGGCGAGCCTGAAATGGCGTCTGGCCAAGCGGGATGACCCGAAAAATTTTAAGCTTTGATAATACGAATTTTTCAATCCTTTTGAAAAAGGGAGTTCCGCAAACCTCGTGTCCGGAAGCGTACAGCTTGCGCCGTGTTTCCGGCTTTGTTCCCGTTCGCTCAACCCGAAACCTCCGTCTTTGGCACTTTTTCCGGACTGGAGCGGCGCGACCGGCTTATTTGCCCGCTTTGTAGATCAGCATCGAGAGCTGTTCCGGGCGGCTGAGCAGGGCGGCGGCTTCAGCGACGTCGGTTTCGGTGACCGCCTCAATCATGGCGGCTTTTTCGGCGGGTGGCTGGTAGTTGCCGTAGTAGAAAACATCCTGTGCGATGTGCGACATGCGGCGCGTCATCTTCTCCATGCCCAAGATCAGCGAACCGAGCATTTTGGACTTGGCGGCGCTGAGCTCTTCAGGAGCCGGTTCTCGCAGGGCTTTGCCGTTAAGCAATTCCGCGATGGTTTCGAGCGTCTTCGGCGCTTTGCCCTTGTCGGTGCCCGCGTAGATGTTGAAGGTTGTGAGTTCATCCAGAAAGGCCAGCGACGAGTAGGCCTGATAGACCAGCCCGCGCTTTTCGCGGAGTTCGAGGTTCAGGATGCAGCTCATGCCGCTGCCGAGCATGGCGTTGAGCACCATCAGGCTCCAGAAGCGGCGGTCGTCGCGTGGAATGACGGTGCCGAAGAGGAGCTGCGATTGGTAGATGCGTTTTTTCCTGCTCACCGAAAAGGGCTGATAGGCCGACAGCTCGAAGCTGCGTCGCAGCGAATCTTCGTCCGCCGCCGGCTCCTTCAGGTAGCCGAAGTGGGTCTCCGCCAGCCGTGCCAGCTCGTTGTGATCGACGTTGCCAACGGCGGTGACGAGCATCTTCGACGGCACGTAGTGGCGGCGCATGAAGCGGCGGAGCTTCTTGCGACTGAAGCGTTCAATGCTTTTTGCGGTGCCGAGGATCGGCGCGCCGAGCGGGTGGCCGGGGAAGGAGCGCAGGTCGAACTCCTCAAAAATCAGCTCTTCGGGCGTGTCGTTGACGCTGGCGATCTCTTCGAGCACCACCTCTCGCTCCTTTTCGAGTTCTTCTTCCGGAAAGACTGGCTCGCAGACCAGGTCTGCCAGCAAATCGAAAGCCAGCGGCAGGTGCTCGCGCAGGCAGCGCACGCAGATGCAGGTTTGCTCCTTGGTGGTCCAAGCGTCGATGTAGCCGCCAGCTTCCTCGATGCAGCGGGCGATTTCGATGTAGTCACGCTTGCGGGTGCCTTTGAAAATGGCGTGTTCGATGAAGTGGGCGAGCCCTTCGAGTCCTTCCGGGTCTTCGCGTGAACCAGCGTTGATCCAGATGCCGAGGGTGATGCTGTGCACGTAAGGTACCAGATTGCTGACGATGCGCAGGCCGTTGCCGAGGGTTGCGCTTCTGAGCTCACCTGAAGCGAGGCGCTGTTCAGTGTTTCGAGCAGTGCCGACAGAGGCTGATACGATACGTTTTCTCACGATTGGGGATGGATTTGAGGGCAATGTACGGTTTATTCGTTTTATTCTTCAGGGCACCTCTAAAAAGGGTGATTTGAAGCAGGACTCTTCTACCCGGCAAAACGCCTGTTCATGAGCATCATGGCACGCGAAATTCAGCTTCGCCGCCATCGCGCACTCAATGGCTATCGCCCCACCCGTTTCACCCATCGCCGTATTCCGGTCATCGTTCCGCTGGAATAGCTGCGTTCTGCATCGAAATTCACGACTCCTCCGGCCACTCAGCTTTGGGCTTGTGCCGCCAGATCCATGCGATGTAGTCGGTCATGGGCGGGTCGATGCCAAGCTCGCGCAGCCGGGCGCAGATTTGCCCGCGATGGTAAGAGCTGTGCGACGGCACCTGCACGAGCGTATCTGCAAGCGAGTGCTCGGCAACATCGAACCCGAGCTTCTCGGTTGCCGTCTTCGACCACGGCAATTCGATCACCTCTTGCAGGCTTGTTGAGGTCCGAGAGGCAAGGAACCCCATCGCCCCCTCATCAGTCTCACGAGCGAACGCGGCAAGTTCGGCAAGATCAAGCTCATCGGCCACCTTCGGCTCGATTGACTGGCCGGTCCACACATCCAGAAAAATCCTCTGAACCGAGTGCAGATGCCTCTGCTTCGCAAGGAGATATTGATCTCGTTCCGCCTCCGGATGTTCCATGACGGTGGTCAACACCAGAGCATCCGCCCAGGCCATGTGCCGATACAGATCGGTCAGTAGTGTAAGTGCACGCATAGCAATTATGATTAAGTGTCAGGAAAAACAGCGCATTGTTGAAAAGTAGAGAATCTTGGGGAAACATTTGCTACCGAGCATGTGCCCAAAACACCTGATCCCGACCTTCGCAGCCTTGCAGAACACGCAATCTGGCGGGTGCGCCGCGCAGAGTTCGAGGTAATTCCCGCCGAGCATCGAGGCGATGATGCGGTGGCCTGACTGCCGGTTGATGACCTGCGTCGTCGCCTCCGCTGCCGTCACGATTTCGGCCTTGCCTGCGCCAATCATCGCTTCGGCAAGCTCGTCGAGAAATACGGTCTGCGTTCCGGGCGATTCGGGATGCAGCGCCCTGCAAACCCGCTCGCCAATGGCGACAATCTCTGAGTCCCGGATCAATTCAGCCGCTTGCTCTGCTGTGATCCACACCGGCCTGAACGCCACGATCTTTCTGCGGATATGCTCGAACGCCGGATCGCCATCCCTCAATGCCGATCGGCTATCGAGCACCGATTCGGCTTTTCGGATTCCTTCAACAATCTTGCCGGTGCGGTAGTCGTCTGTGGTGGGCATGGCATCTTCAACATGGTGATGCAAATCAAACGCAATACGGTATTACCTGAATATAAAACCCCTTTTTTGTCCTTTATCATATATTGATCCGAAAGTGAACGCCCTGAAACAATCTCGACAACAATGAAGCCCTCCCTTCACCTCGCCACCATCGGCGACCCGGCACTGCCGAAAATCGTGTTCCTGCACGGCTTCCTTGGTTCGGGAAGCGACTGGCTTTCGTTTGCCCGCAAGCTTGAGGATCGCTTTTGCAGCGTCCTGGTCGATCTGCCGGGGCACGGCGAGGCGACGATTCCGGTGGATGGTGACCCGGAGCGTTTTTTCATGCAGACGGTCGAGGCGCTGGCGGGCGAGATTCGGCGAGTCAGCTCGGAGCCGTGCGTGCTGGTGGGCTATTCAATGGGCGGGCGAATCGGACTGGCGCTGGCGTTGCACTATCCGGAGCTGTTCTCGAAAGCGGTGATCGTGTCGTCGTCGCCGGGATTGCGAACAGAGGAGGAGCGGGCGGCGCGGCGGATAAGCGATGAGGGGATCGCGCGGAAGATCGAGAGGAATTTTGAGGGTTTCATCCAGTTCTGGTATGATCAGCCGCTTTTCGCGACACTGAAAAGCCATGCGCTGTTCCACGAGGTCGAAACGCAACGCAAGCAGGGCACGCCGCAAAACCTCGCCCGCGCTCTGCGCCTGCTCGGCACGGGCAACCAGTCGTCATTCTGGGACGAACTGCTCGCCAACTGTTTGCCGATGCTGTTTTGCGTCGGCCAGAAGGATGCGAAGTACGTGGAGATCGGGAAGCGGATGATTGAGAGTTGTCCCGAAACGAAACTCGAACTATTCGAGCAGTGCGGTCACACGCTGCACATCGAGGAGCCGGAGCGGTTTGTCGCGAGCGTTGAGCGGTTTATCGAAACGTAAACTGACGCTCTATCGCCAAAAGCTATCGAAATTCCAGAATCAATCCCCTTGATGAAAACGACGTCGAGTTTGCTTATATTTAAGTTCTTTTGTCCGCCGTCTGGTAGCCGAGACAACACAGATTTTTATCAACGACCATCGATAGTTCAACATGAGCACAGTCAACTGGATTGCAGCTGGTGAGTTTTCCGACATCCTCTACCATAAGGCTGAGGGCATCGCTAAAATCACCATCAACCGCCCGGAGCGGCGCAATGCGTTCCGCCCGCAGACAGTGGATCAAATGATCGAAGCGTTGCAGGATGCGCGCAACGATGACGCGATCGGCGTTATCATCCTGACCGGCGCGGGCGACCTGGCCTTCTGCTCCGGCGGCGACCAGAAGATTCGCGGCAACGCCGGTTACGCCGACGAGAAGGGCGTTAACAAGCTCAACGTGCTCGATTTCCAGCGCGACATCCGCACCTGCCCGAAGCCGCTGATTGCGATGGTGGCTGGTTACGCCATCGGCGGTGGCCACGTGCTGCACATGCTCTGCGATTTGACCATCGCTGCGGAGAACGCCCGCTTCGGCCAAACCGGCCCGCGTGTCGGTTCATTCGACGGCGGCTGGGGCGCGAGCTACATGGCGCGGCTGGTCGGCCAGAAAAAAGCTCGTGAAATCTGGTACCTCTGCCGCCAGTACAACGCGCAAGAGGCGCTCGACATGGGGTTGGTCAACACCGTGGTGCCGCTCGAAAAGCTCGAAGAGGAGACCGTGCAGTGGTGCCGTGAAATTCTCGCCAACTCGCCGCTCGCCATCCGCTGCCTGAAGGCCGCGCTGAACGCCGACTGCGACGGTCAGGCCGGTTTGCAGGAGCTTGCGGGCAACGCCACGCTGCTCTACTACATGAGCGAAGAGGGCCAGGAAGGACGCAACGCCTTTGTCGAGAAGCGCAAGCCCGATTTTAGCAAATTCCCGAAACATCCGTGAAATTGCTTCATGCCGACATCTGCCGGTATGAACTTCCGTTTACTGGACCGGTTACAGTCAGGGGCGTGCTCCTCAATACGCGCGAGGGGTTGCTCCTGCGCTTGAAACACGAGGGGGCGACCGCGTATGGCGAAGTCGCTCCGCTCACCGGCCTGCACTCGGAGTCACTTGACGAAGCGTTGCAAGCGCTCACCGCTTTCATTCCCGAACTTTCACAACTTGACCGGAACACTTTCGATGAACGGCGAGGTCTGCTCGACGCAGCGGCACTGCCGCCGTCGGTGACGACCGGCATCGAGATGGCGCTCTTCAACCTCGAAGCTATTGCCAGTGGCTCAATTCCGACGTTCCCCGACGCCTTCCCGCCAGCATCGAACATTCCCGTCAACGCCCTGCTTGCCGGTGATCCGCAGGCCGTACTCGACCGCACAGCGAAGCGCTACGCCGAGGGGTTCCGCACCTTCAAGCTGAAGGTGCGCAAAGGTCAGCTCGATGAAGCCATTGCCAGCATTCGGGCGTTTCACGAGATGTTCGGCAACAATGCCGAGTTGCGGCTCGACGCCAACCAGTCGCTCGATTTTGATGAAGCTGTCGAGTTCGGCAAAGCGCTGCCGAAAGCCAGCATCTCTTACATCGAAGAGCCGCTGACCGACGCAGCATTGATCCCCGATTTTCACGCCGCCACCGGCCTGCCGTCGGCGCTCGACGAGTCGCTCTGGCAGCGTCCGGAGCTGCTTGAACTCGTCGGCCCCGCGCCACTCGGAGCGGTGGTGCTCAAGCCGAACTGCATCGGCGGTATCGTGAAATCGCTCGACCTCGCGGCCAAAGCGCACCGGATGGGCTTGCAGGCGGTTTACAGTGCAGCATTCGAGAGCAGCGTCAGCCTCGGCATGTACGCGCTCTTGGCCGCCGTCTCCTCGCCAACCCCGGCGCCATCCGGCCTCGACACTGCGAGCTTCCTGGCTGACGATCTCACCGACACGCCCTTCACCGCGCCGGACGGTTTCGCCGATCCCGCCGCCGCATGGCGCGACAGCCTGCACGTTAACCCCGCTATAATCGAAACTGTCAGTTCATGGACTTTGTAGCCCACGCCGCGCAAGCCTTTGGCGACAAGTCCGCCATTATCACCGCCGATCGCCACTGGAGCTTCGCCGATCTCGATGCGGATACGGCTCGCATCGCCGCTGCATTCGAGGCGAAATGCGTCGGGCGCAGCGACATCGTCGCACTTGTCGCGCCGAACAGCTCGGCGCTCCTGCTCGCGCTGATTGCGCTCGTGCGCATGGGCGCAATAGCCGCGCCGGTTAACCACCGCTTTCCGGCAAGCCACATCGACGGCGTCATCGCGCCGCTGCATCCGGCGATGACGCTCGACGCAGCGAAGCTCGAAGCGTTTGTCGCCGATGCGCTCGCCCAAGCGAACGCGAGCTTCACCGCTGCGACAGAGCCGGAGCGTCCCGTCTCGATCATCCACACCTCGGCCAGTTCCGGTAAGCCAAAAGCCGCAATGCACAGCTTTGCGAACCACTGGTACAGCGCGACGGGGTCAGCGCAAAATCTGCCCTTCGGGCTGGGCGACTGCTGGCTGCTCTCGCTGCCACTCTACCACGTCGGCGGCTATTCGATGCTTTTCAAATCCCTCATCGGTGGTGGCACACTTGCCATTCCATCCTCCGAAATGCCGCTTGTCGAATCGCTCGCTTGTTTTCCGGTCACGCACCTCTCGCTGGTGCCGACACAGCTCTATCGGATGCTCCGCGCCGACAGCGGCCCGGAACGCTTGCGACGCCTCAAAGCCCTGCTGCTCGGCGGCAGCACCGTCAGCGCTCCGCTCTTGCGCGAGGCGATCCGCGAGCAAGTTCCGCTCCATCTCACCTACGGTTCCACCGAAATGAGCACACAGGTTACCACCTCACCCGTTCCGGTCACCGAAGCGCGAGGCGACAGCGGCGTCGTGCTGCCGTACCGCGAAGTTGCGATTTCCACGGACGACGAAATCCTTGTCAAAGGTGAGTGCCTTTTCATGGGCTATCTTGAAGAGGGCGGCTTGCGAACGGCGAGGGACGCTGATGGCTGGTTCCACACCGGTGACGTTGGCGAACTGTCGGAGGACGGGCGCTTGACGGTGCTCGGCAGGAAGGACAGCATGTTCATTTCTGGCGGGGAGAACATTCACCCCGAAGAGATCGAAAAAGCGCTCACCGCAATCGAGGGAATCGAGGCGGCCATCGTAGTCCCCGCGCCCGATGCCGAGTATGGCATGAGACCGGTAGCGTGGATAACAGCACGAAGCAACGCGCCCGATGATGCAGCAATGACCGCCAGCTTGAGCGCTACGCTCGGTAGACTCAAAACACCGGTAGCGCTGCATCGAATTCAGGAGTGGCAAACCCTCCCCGGCTCAGCCAAGATTGACCGGAAGTGGTACAAAAAACTGGCGAACAACAGGAAATAATGTACATGTAGGGGCAACCCTTGCGGCTGCCCTCCGTTGATTTGAAACAGCTTCATCCCTGAAGTCCTTGCTGTCTTTGTAGTCTTTTTTCTCAACGGTACACCAATGCACAACGAAAAAGGGCGGCCATAGGGGGGGCGCTCCTAAAAGCGCTACGTTGCGGAAGGGTTAGTTGCCGTTGCCGCTCTTCTTCGCCCGACGCTTCAGTACGAACACCGCCAGACGGCCTCCGAGGCCGGAAAAAGGGGCGTAGAACATACCGGTAAAAAGCATACTGATCAAAAGATCGGTCAGACTGATCTCTTTTGGCGCGCTGACCAGCGCCAACATCTGTCGGAAGGTTTCGGCATCCTGCGGAGCCATGCTGCTGGCCCAGTTGACCAGCAGTTTGAGACTTTCCAGGCCGGGCACGTAGCCAAACCAGCTCTCCAGCAGAAATCCGAAGAGCACCGATAACGCGCCGCCGAAAAAGCCGCTGATGCCGCTCAGCACGAACGACTCGCTGTAGCTGAGCCGCACCTGATGGCGCATGATGTAAAACCATGTCGCAAGCGTCCCAGATATGATAATGCCGGCAAACAGGAAGGCATTGATGAGCGCCAGATAAGGCAGCGTGGTGGTCAGCAAAAGAAACACCGCGCCAAGAGCGATGGCCGTCACCTTCGATGGACGGGCCGGAACAACATCTATTCCCATTGTTCAGGCCGAAAAAAGATCGTTCAGAAAATCGTCCATCGTGTAGAAACCCGGCTTTGCAGCGTGCTGGCCGGCAAGCCATTCAGCGGCGCGGACAGCGCCCGAGGCAAAGCCGGTACGATTCTTGGCCGTATGGGTCAGTTCGATGGTGTCCGACTCGGAATCAATGAAGGCCGAGTGGACGCCGAACACCGAGCCGAGACGGATCGAGGCGACCTGCAATTCATCGCTCTGCAACTTGCGCCCGTCTTCGAGCTCTTTGACGATGGTGCGCTTGCGGGGATTGTTGTTCAGCACCTCCTGGGCGGCCTTGATGGCTGTGCCGCTCGGCAAATCGGCCTTACCGGTGTGGTGCTGTTCGGAGAGCGCGATGTCGAACTGCTCAAACGGAGCGATCAGGCGAGCTGCCTCGCGCAACGTCCGGAAAAAGATGTTCACGCCAAGCGAAAAGTTGGCCGAATAGAGCATCGAGCTTCCGGCAGCGTTAACCTCTTCGGCGATCCCAGGCATCAGTTCGTCCCAACCAGTGGTGCCAACGACGACCGGCACGCCCGAGGCGATCATCGCCTTGTAGTTGGCCAGGAACGCCTGCTTGACGGTGAAATCGATAATCGCATCCGAGCCCTCAAACGCTTCAGGCGTAATGGCGTCGCTTACGTCGAGCACCTTGTGGATAACATTGGCGTCCGATGCGTTGACGATACCGGCGATCTGCTGGCCCATGCGGCCATTGCCGACCAGGGTAATCTTCATAATCTTGTAATCTTTGCATTGCAGTGGGCGCTTTTCCGGGGAACGATTACTGATCGAGCAGGTCGAGAATCCTGTCGAGATCCTCGCCGGAAAAGTATTTGATCTGGATTTCGCCCTGTCCACCCTTGCGCTCCACAAGCCGCACCTTGGTGGCGAGCCGCTCGCGGAGCTGGTCTTCAATCTGACCGAGCTGGATGGCCCGTGGCTCAGCGTTCGGGACGGCTGGTTTGGGCGTGTCCTTGAACATGTTGTTGACCAGCGCTTCGGTCTGGCGAACCGAAAGCTGACGGGCGACGATTTGACGCCACACCTTGAGCTGCAAATGCTCGCTTGGCAGATTGATGAGCGCGCGGGCGTGGCCTGACGAAATCTCGTGTGTACGGATGCTCTCCTGAATCTGGCGCGGCAGCTTCAAGAGGCGCAGGAAGTTGCTGACCGTCGAGCGGTTTTTGCCCACCTTCTGGGCCACCTCGTCCTGGGTGAGGTTGCACTTCGTGATCAGGCTTTTAAGGGCAAGGGCGACCTCGATGGCATTGAGGTCTTCGCGCTGGATATTCTCAATGAGCGCCAATTCAAGCTTGCTGGCATCCTCGTACGCCTCGATGACGTATGCCGGAATGAACTTGAAGCCGGCGGAGGTAACGGCGCGCAGACGCCGCTCACCGCTGATGAGCTGGTACTCGTCGCCATTGCGGCAGACAGTTACCGGCTGGATGATGCCGTTCTCGATGATCGAGTTGCGCAACTCTTCAAGTGCTGCTTCGTCAAACTCCTTGCGCGGCTGGAAGGGATTGACCCTGATCTTTTCAACCGGAAGGCTGCCGATGGCTCCTTCCTGCATCGTCTGCTGCTCTTCGGCTTTCTCGGCAGCCGCGAACCCCTCTTCGGTAATCAGGGCTTTCAGGCCTTTTCCCAGTGCTTTTTTGGACATACACTCACGTAGCCGGCTACCTATTGCTGCCGAACTTTGAATTTCTTGATATTGCCGTCGCGCTCGAAGATTTCCTGCGCCAGATCCAGATAGTCTTTTGAGCCGATGCTCTGAGCATCGTACAGAAGTGCCGGCTTGCCATGGCTCGGAGCCTCGGACAGGCGTACGTTCCGGCGAATGCAGGTCTTGTAAACCTTGTCCTTGAAGAACTTCTTGACCTCCTCGGCCACCTGGGTGGCAAGCCTGAGCCGGGCGTCGAACATGGTGACCAGCACCCCTTCGATTTCGAGGCGCGGATTCAGATGCTTGCGCACGATACTGATGGTATTGAGCAGCTTGCCAAGCCCTTCGAGCGCATAATACTCAGCCTGCACCGGAATGAGCACTGAGTCGGCGGCGGTCAGCGAGTTGAGCGTGATGAGCCCGAGCGACGGCGGACAGTCGATGATGATGTAATCGTACTTGTCGCGCACCTGCTTGAGCGCTTTCTGCATGACGTACTCACGTTCACGCATGTTGACCAGCTCCACCTCCATGCCGACGAGGTTCATATTCGAAGGCATCACGTCGAGATACTCCAGGCCAGAAGACTTGATGGCGTCTTCGACTTGGCCGCCATTGACCATCACGTGGTAAAAGGTGTTCGTGATTTCCTCTCCGGCTTCGAGTCCGAAACCTGATGTAGCGTTGGCCTGGGGATCGATGTCGATCAGGAGCGTTCTGAATTCCGATATCGCAATGGAAGCCGCAATATTGACTGCGGTGGTTGTTTTACCAACCCCGCCTTTCTGGTTTGCAATTGCAATGACTCTTCCCATGTACCGTAGGTAGCGAAATGAAAAATGAACTATTCAAGCGGTTGATCTTCTTCAGCGACACGTTGTATAGTATAATACTTGCATCAACTTTTGCAAACAGGAATATCGACCCATGAAGCGGCTTGAAGCCGAATTTTACCAGCTCCCCACACTCGAACTTGCCGAGCGGCTGCTGGGCAAGATTTTCGTGCGTTGCGAAGGCGCCGGCATAGTCACCAAAGCGAGAATCGTGGAGACCGAAGCCTACCTCGGCGAGGGCGACGAGGCTTGCCACGCATGGCGCGGAATGACCAACCGGAACCGCGCGATGTTCGGCCCACCCGGCCACCTGTACATCTACTTCACCTACGGCTGTCACTACATGATCAACATCGTCTCGGAACAGGAAGGAACTGCGGGCGCGGTGCTGCTCCGAGCCATGGAGCCGCTCGAAGGGATCGACCGGATGCAGGAACGGCGCGGAACGGCTGACGAGCGTGCGCTGATGAGTGGCCCCGGCAAGCTGGCACAGGCGCTCGGCATCGGGCCGGAGTTGTACGGCAGCTCGCTGCTCGGCGAAAGCTGCTGGCTGGAAGAGGCTCCGGACATCCCGCAGGAAGAGATCGGCACGTCGCCGAGAATCGGAATCACACGCAGCACGGAGCTGCCGTGGCGAAAATTCGTAACCGCTTCGCCACATGTTTCGAAAATCCGGCCAGGCGGTTCGAAAAAAAAGAGACGGAAGCCGTTGGAAAGCCGATAATTTTTCCTTTTTTGGGTCATACAGGGCATCACCGAAAAACCGCCAGAAGCGGCCTCGAAGCGGCCTCAAGAAGTCAGAATAGTCGAATGGTGTGACTATGTGTATTCAGGAGGGTTTTAACCCCGTTCGGACAGTTTGAATTCTTACATTGACATTGCCCCGGTTTTCAAGCCGGGAGGCGTGAGGGAACAACCATAAGTCAACCTCAATCCCGCTATGATCGGTACTCCCATACTTCCCGAAATCCGCGAGCTGATCGAACAGAGGAACTTCAGCGC
>CBEUNJ010000008.1:0-24138 GCA_965544465.1 uncultured Chlorobaculum sp. | reverse complement strand
TTCCGGCGGACGAAGCATTGCGCGATACCACCCGTATGGATAAACTCATGCCGCCGCTGGTGGCGCAGTTGCGCCGTAAGGTCAAGGAGTTTCGAGACAGTGGCTATGTTGGTGCCAGCGACACCAGCAAGAGCCTGCTCAACTGGTGGTTCAAGGAGCCGCATCTGCTACCCGGCAAAGACACCATCATGGGTAGTTTTCAGTATTACTTCGCCCAGCGGGAGGCCATCGAGACCATCGTCTATCTCTATGACGTGGTGGGGGCCAAGGACAAATACGACCTGATGCGCTTCGATTCCAGCGGTGCGGTGTCGGCGGGGATGTTTGACGAGAGCTGGAGGCGTTATGTGATCAAGATGGCGACGGGCAGCGGCAAGACCAAGGTGATGAGCCTTGCGCTGGCGTGGAGTTTCTACCACAAGCTCTATGAGCCTGAATCCGAGCTGTCGCGCAATTTTCTGGTGATCACGCCCAATATCATTGTGCTGGACCGGATTTATCACGACTTTCAGGGCCTGCGGATTTTCTTCGAGGATCCGGTGCTGCCCGACAACGGTTATGACGGGCGCAACTGGCGGGACGATTTTCAGCTCACCCTGCACAAGCAGGACGAGGTGAACGTGACTCGGGCTTCGGGCAATATATTTCTCACCAACATCCACCGGGTCTATTCCGGTGAGGAGATCATGCCTTCGCCCGATGACGAAAACACCATGGACTATTTTCTTGGCAAACGGCCTACCGGCAAGACCACCGATTCGAAGGTGGATCTGGGCATGATCGTGCGGGACATCGACGAGTTGATGATCCTCAACGATGAGGCGCACCATATCCACGATGCAAAGCTGGCGTGGTTCAAGTCGATTGAAGATATCCACAACCGGCTTTTGCAGAAGGGTGGCAGTCTGAGCCTACAGTTGGATGTGACGGCTACGCCCAGGTACAACGATGGTGCAATCTTTGTGCAGACAGTTGCGGATTATCCATTGGTCGAGGCGATTTCGCAGAATGTGGTCAAGCACCCGGTGCTGCCGGATGCGGCGAGTCGGGCAAAGCTGGCGGAGAAGCAGAGCGCCAAGTTCACCGAGAAGTATGCCGATTATCTCGACCTGGGGGTGATTGAGTGGCGCAAGGCCTACGAGGAGCATCAAAAGCTGGGTAAGAAAGCGATCCTTTTCGTGATGACGGATGACACCAGGAATTGTGATGAAGTGGCGGAATACCTGGAGAACCGCTATCCCGATTTATCCGGAGCGGTGCTGACCATCCACACCAAAAACAACGGCGAAATCTCCGAGGCGGCCTCTGGCAAGGCTAAGGAAGAGTTAGAATTGCTGCGCAAACAATCAAACGAGATTGACTCGAACGACAGCCCTTACAAGGCCATCGTCTCAGTGCTGATGCTCAAAGAAGGCTGGGACGTGCGTAACGTCACCACCATCGTCGGGTTGCGTGCCTATTCGGCCAAGAGCAACATTCTGCCAGAGCAGACGCTGGGGCGAGGCTTGCGCAAAATGTATCCGGGGTTTACCGAGGAGTACATGAGTGTGGTAGGGACCGACGCCTTTATGGACTTTGTCGAGTCGATTCAGGCCGAAGGCGTTGAGCTGGAACGGAAGGCCATGGGCGAAGGCACCGCACCGAAAACGCCGCTCATTGTCGAGGTGGACAATGACAACACCCAAAAAGATATTGACGCCCTGGATATCGAAATCCCGGTGCTGACACCAAGAGTGTATCGGGAATACAAGAACCTGTCTGACCTTGATCTCGGTAGTTTTTCGTTTCCGACGGTCGCTTATCAGGCGTTCAGCGAAGAAGAGCAGCGGGAGATTGTCTTCAAGGATATCACAAAGGGTGAAGTGACCCATACCACAATACTGGACAGCGCCGGTGTTGCCGACTATCGGAGCGTGATCGGCTATTTCACGCAGACGATCATGAAGGAGTTGCGACTGTTCAGCGGCTATGACGTGCTCTACGGCAAGGTAAAGGGGTTTGTGAGGGATGCTTTGTTCGGCAAGACGGTGGAGCTGGGGTCAGCCAATACTTTGCGCAACCTTTCGGAACTGGTGGCAATCAAAACGGTGATTGAGACCTTCAAGAGGGCAATCAATGACCTGACAGTGCGCGATAAAGGGGATGCCGAAATCCGCGACAGCATCAAGCTGCGCAAGACCCGCCCATTTGTGGTGAATGATCAGAAGGACATGATTCCCAAAAAGTCGGTGTTCAATCGGGTGGTTGGCGACAGTCAATTTGAACTGGATTTTGCGGATTTTCTGGAGCAATGCACAGACGTGACCGCCTATGCCAAGAACTATCCCGCGGTGCATTTCAAACTGGATTGCGTCAATGCGAATGGCGACATCTCGAACTATTACCCAGATTTTATCGTGAGGTTAAAGGATGGGCGCGTGGTGATTGTTGAAACCAAGGGGCAGGAAGACTTGGACGTGCCGCCAAAGATGGCACGATTGCGGCAATGGTGCGAGGACGTAAACAATGCGCAGTCACAAGTCCAGTATGACTTTGTTTTTGTGGATGATGCCGGTTTCAAGCAATATAGACCCAAGACTTTCGCCGATATTTTGAATGGCTTCCGAGCATACAAGGGAACATAACAAGGCGCTGCACTGGACGGCAGTTCCGCTACGCTCCATTGCCGCCGATGAGCTTGGTCGATAGAAATAAAAAGGGCGACCAACTCTGGTCGCCCTTTTTATTTATTTTTTTGCAGCTCATGTTAGCGCCGCTGCAATTGCTTTGGCGAAACTGGGGCCATCGAAGTATTCGGGAATGATGTCCACTTTGATGCCCATCTTTTCGAGCGCACCAGAGGTGGTGGTGCCGATGGCTGCAATTTTCACTGAATCAGCCATCTTTTTTGAGCCCATAGCCTCGAAGAAATTTTTGGCTGTCGAAGGACTTGTAAAAGAGAGGCAGTCAAGCTTTCCTTCAGCAAGCATCTCTTTGACGCGTTGTGTGTCTTCGAGCGACGGCGACTGGTTTTCATAAACCGTCACCTCGACGCAGGAGCCGCCACGCTTGGCAATCACTTCGGGAATGGTGCCAAGTGACAGGCTGCCACGGACAAAGAGGAAGGTCTTGTTCTCGATCTCACGTGCGTCAATGCTCGACATGAGACTGATGGCGTCAGCGCTCTTGGGAAGCGGTTCGATGGTGACGCCGTGCTTTTCGAGGTCGCCACCAGTCGTTTTGCCAACCGCCCATACACGGGCTTTTTGCAGATGTGGCAACTCAGCGGGAGACTCTTCGAGTAAGCGTTTGAGGAAAAACCGGACGCTGTTGGGGCTGGTGAAGAAGATGCCCGAAAATTTGGTGAGGTCGGGTACGTTCCAGCCGATAACCGGCCTGATTTCGATGGTCGGAAAGACCACCGTCTTCAGGCCGTACTGTTCAAGCTCCTTCACAAAAGTCGCTGCCTGATGCTTTGGGCGTGTAACGAGAACCGTCTTCATCAGCAGGTTTTACGGATTTCGGCAAGGATTTTTTCTGCGCCCATTGATAACAGAATCTCTGCTAGCTCAATGCCAACGGCTTCAGCCTCTTCCGGGGTTTTGACTGCTTTGGTCACTTCGTTGCGAAGACCGGTTTTGCCATCCACTGAGCCAACAAAGGCAAGTAATTTCAGAGTGCCGTCGATGTAAGAACCGAACGATCCGATCGGGATCTGGCAACCGCCCTGCAAATGCCTGAGCAGCGCACGTTCAGCACGGCAGCACATTTCAGTGTTGTCATCGTTGAGCACGCGGACTATCTCGCGGGTGTCGGCGTCATCCTCGCGGGTTTCGATGCCCAGAGCGCCCTGTCCAACTGCCGGAAGCATGGTTTGGTGTGGCAGGATTTCGGTGATGCGGTCGCTGAATTCAAGGCGATAGACGCCAGCGTAGGCAAGCATCATTGCATCGAAATCACCTTCGTCAAACTTCTTGAAGCGGGTGTTAAGGTTGCCGCGGATGTCCATAATTTCCAAGTCAGGCCTCAGACTCAGAAGCTGCGACATTCTGCGCAGGGAGCTGGTAGCCATTTTGGCATTCTGTGGAAGGTCCATCAACGCCTTGCCGGACTTGGAAATGATGACGTCGCGGGTATCTTCACGCTCGGTGAACGAGGTGATGACCAGCCCTTTCGGCGTATCGGTTGGAACGTCCTTCAGGCTGTGTACGGCCAGATCGATCTCACCGGCAAGCAGGTGTTTCTCGATGTCCTTGGTGAACAGTCCCATGTCTCCGATTTTGGAAAGCGGAGAGTCGAGCAGCACGTCACCGGTCGTTTTGACCAGCTTGAGCGTGATGTTCATGTTGGGGAAGCGCTTGGAAAGTTCTGCTTTGGTGAACTCAGCCTGCCACAGAGCCAGCGGGCTGGAACGAGTGCCGATGATAATCTCTTTTTTCAATGCGAATACAGATTGATTTTATTGGTGTGACTGGTTTTGTTCTTCAAGATTGAAGATGTTCCTGACGAGATTGACTTTGCTGGGGATGTTGTCGGCGATATCGACCGGAGCCTTGAGCATCTTGATGGGATGATGCAGAATTTTTTTCAGGATCCTGTCGGTCAGGTGTTCCATGCGCTTGAGTTCCTCTTCGCTTACCTTGTGACGGTACCGCTCAAGCTCTTTCTCCTTGATTTCAAGAAACTTGGACTGTAAGTCAACGATGGTTGGACGCACCTTGAGGGTGTTGATCCACTGGCCGAAGCTGACCAGCTCCTCATCGATGATTTCCTTGACCTTTGGAAGCTCTGCGCGACGGCGTTCAAGATTTTTGTCGATGATATGCTTGAGTGCGTCGATGTCCTTGAGGAACATGTTTTGCAACGCGCCAACTTCCGGATCGACGTTTCTTGGTAGGCCGAGATCGAGGATGATAACCGGTTTGAGGCGTCGTTTCGACATACTCTGCTGCATCTCGCTGGCGCTGAGGATGTACTCCTTGATGCTGACCGCAGTGATGATGATGTCGAATTCGTGCAGGTGCTCTTTGTAGCTTTCGTAGGGGAGCACGCGGTTGGTGCCCAGCTCTTCGGCAAGCGCCTCGGCTTTGGAGAGCGTCCTGTTGGTGATGACGATGTTCCGGGCGTTCTTGGCGAACATGTGCTTGGCCGCCAGTTCGCCGGTTTCGCCTGCGCCGATGAGCAGCACCTTCTTCATCGAGAGGTTCGAGAAGATTTTCTGTGCAAGCTCGACAGCCGCATAGCTGACCGAAACCGCGCCCTCCATGAGCTTGGTGCGGGTCTTGACCTTCTTGGCGACGCTGAACGCCGTGTGGCAGAGCCTTGTGAGCAGAATGCCGGCGGTTCCGATTTCGGCGGCGATGCGGTAGGCATTCTTGACCTGACCGAGAATCTGGCCTTCGCCAAGCACAAGAGAGTCGATGGCACTGGCGACTTCGAACAGGTGGCGGGCAGTACCGCAGTAGAAGCGGTTGAAGAAGTGCTCGGGACGGACGGCGTTCCGTGCGTCCTTGTAGGCGATGATGTATTCCTTGAGGTAATCGCAGTTCACCTCGGCCATAGCCGGAACCACATAGAGTTCCGTGCGGTTACAGGTCGATACAACCATGGCTTCGCTTGCCAGTCCGCTGGAAACCAGGTCGGTGACGAACTCCTTGTTCTGAACCTCTGAAAGAGCGATCCTTTCACGGATTTCAATAGGTGCTGTCTTGTGGTTGACACCAACTGAAATGATGTTCATAGCAGGATTGTTTTGTTTGCCGTTCGTAACCCGTGTAAAAAGAGCCTGATCGGGGACGTTCCCGAAAGTATGTTAATATATCGCAAAGGGTTGAATTTTCAAATCGAGCCCGAGGTTAAAAACAGATTACAGGCATTCCGTGACGTATTCCATGATACGCGGCGCGGTTGACTTGTTTGGAGCCACTCCAGAGTCTTTGCTTACTTATCTGAACGCAGACTTCCGCTTTTAGAAATCTACTTGGCACGCAGAAGTTACGCTATCTTTTTGCTTTCTCGAAGCGTTGACTACACCCCTCCGCCGTGAAAACTTGGCGTGATCAGGCTCATGATGAACAGGAATGCCGTGACGATCACGAATGTGGCAATGAGCAGCACGGCCATATGTTTGATATCCCAGCCGAACAGCGGCTTGATGAAAAGGCTCACTCCGTAGAGCAGCCAGATGATGCCAATTGAGAGCAATCGTGGATCGAGCAGCCTGATAGTTTCCTGGGTGACATGCTGTTCGAGAACGCCCGCCACGATGGTGATGGTCAGAAAAAAGAAGCCGAACGCCACGGCGTGCATAATCAGCAGTTCAAGCGTTTCGAGGTTGGGCAGCCGCTGGAACAGCAGGCCGAAACGGTTGAGGCGTATCTGCCGGAAGAGGATCAGGTAGAGGCCACTGTACAGTCCGGCGATGGCCACCGAGCTGAAGCCGAAGATCGCGGCAATCAGGTGAACGCCCATGCGCAGCCCGGTGAAGGCCGTACCGGCATCGATTGTCTTGGCGCTTAGAATCGAGGAGAGGAGCGCCGAACCGGTGGCGAAGGCGATCACGAAAAAGCCGGTTTTGTCGCTTTTGGTGGTCAGCTCGATGAACATGTAGGTGATCGTCAGGATCAGCGCCACCATGCTCATGAGGTTGTAGGTCGAGTAGTTCAGTCGGTAGCCTTCAAGCGAGGTGAGCAGACCGATGTCGGCGATGTGGGTGACGACGGTAAGAATCAGTGCAGGCTGTTTGAGCTTCCCGGCAATTGGCAATTCGCGGAAAAAGTGGAGTCCGTAGAGCACGGTTGTGACGATATAGAGCACCGGCACGATCTGCGTAAGGGCGAAAAGCAGGCTGTTGTCAAGAAAAATATTTGCCATAATCCGGAACAAAAGAGAATCGTTTTACAGGTTAGGAGGTTTTCGAAAGAGTCCGTACATCCTTTTGGTTAAAGAGCTTATAAGCCAGAACGTAGCCCGAACGTCGGTGTTGGGCCGAAAACTGATCCGTCAAGCTTTTCATTGTCGCCCTGCAATATAATCAAAGGAAAATATGTATATTCGCCCTTGTGAAATCAAGGGGGCTTCTCTGAAAAGCATGTTAAGCATGTGGTCTCGACGAATCGGGATTGGGTGGTGTTTGAACTTTTTGGGTTTCGGTTTTTTCGCTTCACCCTTCATTTCCGGCCTTTCGGGACGATCAAGGCACTTTTTGGAGGCGCACTTATTGCTATTAAATATACTTATTTATCGCCAAAGATGAGCAGGAAACAGAATATTCGCAATATTGCTATTATCGCGCACGTTGACCACGGCAAGACGACTCTTGTCGATTCGATTTTTCAGCAGACAGGTGCTTTCAGGGAAAACCAGCAGGTGGATGTCAGGGTGATGGACTCCAATCCCCAGGAGCGGGAGCGGGGCATTACCATCTTCTCCAAAAACGCCGCCGCACAGCACAAGGGCTGCAAGATCAACATCGTCGATACTCCTGGTCACGCCGATTTCGGCGGCGAGGTCGAGCGCATCCTGAAAATGGTGGATGGCGTGCTCCTGCTTGTCGATGCCTTCGAAGGTCCGATGCCGCAGACCAAGTTCGTGCTGCGCAAAGCGCTCGAACTGCACCTGAAGCCGATCGTGGTCATCAACAAGATCGACCGCCCGCAGGCCGATCCGGAGAAGGTGCACGATCAGGTGCTCGACCTGTTCATCGCGCTGGGCGCCGACGAGGATCAGCTCGATTTTCCCTACATCTTCGCTTCGGCCAAGAACGGCATCGCCAAATATGATATGGCGGATCCGGACGGCGACATGAGCCTTCTGCTCGACATGATCGTCAAGGAGATTCCCGCTCCTGAAGCGGATGACGACGCTGGATTCCAGATGCTGGTCACCAGCCTCGACTACAATGACTATATCGGCAAGATCGCCATCGGCCGCATCCAGCGCGGCAAGGTTGCACCCGGTAACCAGCTGACGCTGGTAACGCAGGACGGCATCGTTGGCAAAGGTACGGTCACCAAGCTTTTCCTGTTCGACCGGACGCAGCGCGTTGAGGCGACGGAAGCTTCGGCGGGTGACATCGTGGCGTTGGCGGGCATCGCGGCGGCCAATGTCGGCGAAACTCTCACTGCGCCCGAGTTTCCCGAAGCGCTCGATTCGTTCGACATCAGCAAGCCGACCCTCTCGATGCTTTTTTCGGTGAACGATTCGCCGTTTGCCGGTCAGGAGGGCAAGGAGGTGACCAGCCGTAAGATTCGCGAGCGTCTGATGAAGGAGGTCATGACCAACGTCGCGCTTAACGTCGAGGAGACCGACAGCGCCGACACTTTCAGGGTGTCGGGCCGCGGTGAGCTTCACCTCTCCGTGCTGATCGAAACCATGCGCCGCGAGGGCTACGAGTTGGCGATCTCCCGTCCCGAGGTGATTCTCCGCGAGGAGAATGGCGTGAAGATGGAGCCTATCGAGCATGTCACCATCGATGTTCCGGAAGAGTACACCGGCGTGGTTATTGAGAAGATGGGTCGCAGGAAGGCCGAGATGACCCACATGGGCACCCTTCGCGGCGGCATGAACCGTCTTGAGTTCAAAATTCCGACACGTGGCCTTATCGGTTACAACCTTGAGTTCACCACCGATACCAAGGGTGAGGGCATTATGTCGCACGTGTTCTACAACTACCAGCCCTTCAAGGGCAAGTTGCCGTCGCGCGAAACCGGAGCGCTGGTCTCCGGCGAAACCGGCGTAGCGGTGCCTTACGCCATCTCGAACCTCGAAGATCGCGGTACTTTTTTCATCGGCCCGAACACCAGGGTCTATGAGGGCATGGTGGTCGGTGAATCGACCCGCGATCTCGACATCACGCTCAACATCTGCAAGACCAAGAAACTGACCAACATGCGCGCTTCCGGCTCGGACGAGTCGATGAGGCTTACGCCGCCGCGCAAGTTGTCGCTCGAACAGGCGCTCGAGTTCATCAACGACGACGAGCTGCTCGAAGTGACGCCCGAGAACATCAGGATTCGCAAGAAGATTCTGAACTCCGATCAGAGAGTCAAGGCAGCCAAGAGAGCCAAGGCCGCAATGGGGTGATGAAGAAATTATGAATGATGAATTGAGGAAGGCTGCTCCGTTGGGGTGGCCTTTTTTTTGTTGGGGGGAGCAAAAAAAGATCGGTCAGATCAGTCCGATCTGACCGATCTTAAAAAAAGCAGGAGGGGCAACCAGCGTTACAGCCCGAAAAAGAGCTTGCGCATCGCCTTTCTTGCGCTGGCGATAGTGGCGCGTACCACCTCTTCGTCGAGGCCGTTCAGCTTGGCGATTTCTTTCGGTGACTTGCCTTCGAGTTCGAGCAGCGTGTACATCTCACGCTCCGACTCCGGCAGCTTCGCGATGCACTTCAGCAGGCGCTGTTGTTCGCGGTCGTGGCCGTCGTTTTCTGCGGCTTTGTTACCATTGCGCTTAAACAGCTCATCTGCGCTTGCCGGAACCGGCAGTTCATCGCTGACATCGCCGAACAGCTTGACGAAATCGGTGAAGCTGAGGCCGCTCGCATTGCACGGCGTGATGGCGTCGTTGAGCATAGCTTCGGCGAGTTTGCGGAACGGTGTGCCGATTTCCGGCAGGCGGACGGCAAACTCGAAGCTGTTGTCCATGTTACGCGCTTCGAAGTTGTAGGGGACCTTCATCAGCACGTTGATGCCTGCCGCTTTCGCATAGCTTTCGGCCATGCCGCTGCCGTCGTCACGGTTGACGATCAGGCCGAGCAGGCGCGAGCGGCCGCCGATGGTGCGGAAGTAGTTGTTGGCTTGGCAGATGTTGTTCGAGGTAAAGATCGACTGCCGGTCGTTGCTGGTTACCAGCAGCACCTCTTCGCTGAGCGAGCGGGCGAGCGGAGTGGCAAAACCGCCGCACACCACGTCGCCGAGGAAGTCCATCAGAATGATGTCGATATCCCATTCAAAGAGGCCGAGCTTTTCAAGCACGTCGAAGCCGGAGATGATGCCGCGCCCGCCGCATCCGCGCCCCACCTGCGGGCCGCCGAGTTCAATGCCGTAGATCGGTTGCGGAAAGTCCGGAATGTCGCGCCGGAAGACGATGTCGCTGATCTCGACCTGCTCGTTCTTCGCGTTCTTATCGGCAAAGACCTCGGTCACCGTCGGCAGCGAAATGCCGCCGAACAGCGAGGTCGTGGAGTCGTGCTTCGGGTCGCAACCGAGTTGCAACACGCGCTTGTTCATCATGGCGAACGTCGCGCTGAGGTTCGTCGTCGTGAAGCTTTTGCCGATGCCGCCTTTGCCGTAAATGGCGATGGTTTTTGGTGCCATCTCGATCAGCGCTCCATGCTGCAGGTTGCCATGCCGCCATCCTTTTCAGCTTCCGAGCCGTCCTGCCAGTGGATGATCATCTTCAGGCAGTCGGGATCGTCGAAGGCCTGCATGTATGCCTCCATGAGGTTGTTCTCAAGCGAGCACTGGTGGGTGAATATCTTTTCAGCGTTGATGTTGCCGCTTGCGATCAGCTCGCGCACGCGGCGCAAATCGCCCTTGGCCCACTGCCGCGCGGCGATGAACGAAAGCTCCTTGTTGAAGGCCTGCGAGTAGTCGATGTTGATGCGCTGGTAGTAGCCGCCGAAGATCACCTTGCCGTGGAACTTCACAAAGCGCAGCCCGGTATCGATGGCACTCATAATGCCGGTGCTGTCGATGAGCACGTCGAACTCGTGGCCCGCCAGTGCGGCCGAAACATCTTGCTTGTCGGGGTTGACCTTTATGTCCGCCGTCGAGATGTCGAGTCGGTTCTGGTGCGGCTCGGTGACCGCCACGAGGCTTGCGCCCATGTGCTTTGCCAGTTCGGCAGCAAGGATACCGACCGCGCCCTGACCGAGCACGAGCACCTGTTTGCCTTTCACCTCCGCCAGATCGACGATGTGCAGTGCCGTTGCGCCGAGTGGAAGCGCGATGCCGCACTGCGGATTGGCGATGCCGTCGAGCACCGTGATGCTCTCGACCGGGCAGACGATGAACTGCGATGCGCCACCGAAAGCTGCGTTGACATCCTCGTAGCCGAACGAGCCCGCCACGTAGGCGAACTTGCCAATCAGGTCCTGATTGACGTGGTCGCCCGCCTCGACGATGCGCCCGACGGTTTCATAGCCGGGAATGAACGGAAAGATAAACGGCGGCGAGGGGATCAGGCCGTTCAGGGCCATCTTCTCGGTGCCGGTGCTGATGGACGACCACCAGGTTTCGACCAGCACATCGGTCGACGAGATCGACTTGAGAGTCACATCACGCAGCTCGATCTGCTGGACGCCGCTGAAGACGATTGCTTTGGATTTTTTCGCTTCCATGCTTCTTGTCGAAAGGTTAAGGCTCAGGCTATCGAACCGCTGGCCTTGAGTTTCTTTTCGTTATGCTTTTCAAGCAGCAGGCGAATGACGAACTGCGCCGCATTGATGAGGTAGCTCAGGTAGGCCAGATAGGCGGTCAGAATAAGAGTATGTTCCGCTGGTTTGACCCAGAAAAAGAGCACGAAGTAGGTGAGGTGTACGATCATGGCGATCGCGCTACCGAAATCCTCCCAGAAAAACTCATGCGCGAAGGCAAATTGCCCAAACACCTCAAGCTCGAAAAAGCCGCCAGTCACAAAGATCAGGGCGAGCATAAAGGTTTTGAGTGCGACAAAGAAGGTCACCCACCAGAAATCGGTGATCCAGATGCCCTGCGAATAAAGGTACGTGACCGTCAGGCCGGCCAGAAAGATGAGGAACTGGATCGGCGCGAGAATCGCCTGCGAGGTTGTCCACTTGGATGCATTTCTTTTTTCAAGCTGTTCCGGTGTATAACGAGGCATGGGGGATGTTCGGTTCAGTGGTTGAATGGGCACTCGATGTGCGTGCCGAAACGACGGAGAATATAGTAAAAGCTGGGGGAAATCGTTGAGCGTTGATGGCGGATAGTGGATAGTTGATAATGGATCATTGAGTGCGCGGCATGTGTCAGAGTTTCGCAGGGGCGAGTCTGTAAGATAACGTGTATCAATGGTCATAGATTCCAGTCAACCAACAAGGAGCAAAACTATGGCTAGAAAACAAGAGAAAACCCCCGATGTTGAAGGGGAGCTGATCGAGCAACTTATTCGTGAAAACGGCGATGTGACAGTACCTTTTTTTGCCCCTACCTGAACATTTTTTGCGCGTTCTCCCTGCACTTTAGCGCCCGGATAAAAAGCAAGATGGCACCTCTAAAAAGTGTCATGAGAGAGCTGAGGACAAGGTGGATGGAGCACAGAGCCTGGAGCGTACTTGCTGTACGTGAGGATTTTGAGCACCACTCAGCGCAGTAATCGGAGCTTTTAATCAGTTCTTAGAGATGTCCAAGAGAGCACTCCGCCTTTTGTATATTGGCTCACTGGACCCAGGGGCGGCGCTAACAAGTTTAATGATCCCGATTTGCCACTAAACGTGGCGTAAACGCAGTAGATGGAATCGGCGCTGACAAGCTGGACCCGTAATGTTTAAGAGATGCCCATAACCGTGAGAAACCGTACATCATGAGTACTTCAGATAATGGAAAAGTTTTTCTCATCACAGGCGCATCGACAGGAATCGGCCGATCAACGGCAATACAGGCCGTTGAAGCGGGCTGGCAGGTCGTAGTGGCTGCGCGGTCGGCGGAGACGCTGGCCTCGCTTGTGGATGAACTTGGAACCGATCGGGCGCTGGCAATCCCGTGCGACGTATCGGACTGGGGCCAGCAGGAGGCGATGGTGCAGAAAACCATCGAGCGGTTTGGCAGGCTCGATGCGGTCTTCGCCAATGCGGGATTTTCAAATGGCTCTTCGTTTATCGACGGCGAGCACAAGCCGGATGAGTGGCGCGACATGGTGTTGACCAATGTCTTCGGAGCTGCCGCTAGCGCACGCCTCACGATACCGGAGCTGGTCAAAACCAAAGGCCATTTCCTCGTGACGGGTTCGGTGCTTGGCCGGGTCACGTCGATACGAAACCTCTATGCGGCCACCAAGTGGGCCGTCACCGGCATGGCGCAGGCCATCCGCAACGAAGTGTCTGGCATGGGCGTGCGGGTTACGCTGGTGGAACCGGGTATTGTCGATACACCGTTCTGGGATGGTTTGCAAAAACCTGCTGCCCCGGAGCTGCTGTCAGACGACGTCGCCCGAGGCGTGCTATACGCCGTCAGCCAGCCGCCGCATGTGGATGTGAGTGAAATTATTATCCGTCCAACCGGGCAGGCCCACTGACATGCCACCGATCAGAAACAGGAAAGCCGGGATGAAGGGAATCCCGGCTTTCCTGCTTTCAGCGGTACTATGGTTTTTTATCAACGGATCATCTTACAGTGCATACCGTGATGATTGTGTTTCATGTGAATAAATATGTCGAGCTGCCTGTCATTGAGCACGGATGCCACATCGTGAAGATAGCGGCTTTCTAGCTCCGCCCGCCGGACATGCGCCTGTCCTATGTTGCGTGCAAGGTTGTCGATTTTTCTGTTGTTAGGATGTTTTTTGACTGATTCAAGAGCAAGATCACGCCCCATAGACCTAAGGCGCATCATCACCGGACGGCTGTGATGGACAAACTGCTGCCGTAATTTGATCATTTTGATCTCCTGACGGTCGCTCAATCCAAGTACCAGCCTCATTGAAGGCCTCGCCTGTCTGGCGTCCAGCCCGATAGCCGCGCGAGAACCTGGCCCCATGCCAGAATCTTGAACAGCTGCTGGCCCGGCGACGACGCCTGGAGGCGGACACGATACAGGTCTGCAATGGTTTGCTGCTGAGGCGGTTCCTGCCGCACCGATAAGTCCGGCGATAAGCGCAGTCGTCATAATGGTCTTTTTCATCGTATAGCTCATGTTTGTTGTCGTATCGGATGCCATAAAATTTATCAATGCGGCAACCGCTTCACCCAATACGACGACCATCACCGGAAAATCCTGCGCTCGTTTGATTTTTTTCTGATTGCTCAACAGCATAGCGACCACCATGCAGCGAATGGAAGCGGACAATGGACAAGAGGAATGAAGAAAAAATCTGTTGACATCAACAGGGCACCTCTCAAAAGTGTCATGAGCGGTTCGAGTGCAAGGCGGATGGAGAGCAGAAACCGGAGTGTACGTAGTGTAAGCACGCGAGATTTCGAGCACCGCCCAAGCTCCGACAATTGGGCCGCGCAATACGTTGTTAGAGGTGCCCAACAAACAGAGGATGGAGAAATGGCAAGCAATCCGGAAAAGGCGCTCAGATCGCCTGATGGTGGTATTCGAGAGTCCACAGGTTTTTCGCAGGGTCGATCAGGGTGATTTTTACGCCATATCCCTCCTTAATAAAACTGATGATGTCTCGGCCATCGCGGAACGATGAAAAATTCTCCTCGTTGTCAAACTTGTCGGCATAGTAGCGATACAGCTCGTCACGGTCTGCAAGCGTTTCAAAGGTGATGATAACGACATGATCGACGCTGGAGATGTTTACCAGGCTTTTCTCGCGATAAAGATCGAGCCAGCGAGGCATGTCCTGGTGCGAGGAATGGGGATCGACGAGAGCTATCTGACGGTGATCCCTCGGAACATCGGGCACGCGAAGCGCAGGTTTCTGGTCAGACTTGCCCGCGCAACCCTGCAAGCAACAGAACAACGCCACGCCAACAAACGCAGCACTGGAGCTGCGCAACAATACCATTCTTTGATCGTGCTGACGCAAACGATACATCACGCTGTTCTGAGTCAGAGATTACGTTCGAGTTTTTGCTTTATTGGTGAGAACATACACTATATTTTTATTGAACGCAAAACAGACGCTCTTCGTTTTCTGCGACGCCCTCCATAACGGAAGCTGTTGGAACAGGTTTTTTAGAGTTTCATTGCGTATTTTTGCTTACTTCCGGTCAACCCTCGCGGCAACCACGCTTCGTTGTTATCATAACCCCACTGGCAATGGCGGCTCACAACCATTACATCACGCTCGGTGCTTACCGTCACCGGTATCTCGATACAGGAGGGAATGGGCCCGTCATGCTGCTTTTGCACGGCATTTCAGCCTCATTTGATTTTTACGAACCGGTCATTCCGCATCTTGCCAGCTCATTCAGGGTGCTCGGGCTCGACCTGCTCGGATTCGGCCACTCCGACAAGCCGCAACATATCGCTTACTCGCTTCAGCTCTATGCCGAGCTGATCCGCGAGTTTCTCGAAAAAACCGGAGCGATTGAAACAGAGGCGCCGGTTTATGGCGTTGGCCATTCGATGGGCGGCAAGTACCTGCTCGCCACCGCGTTGACCTACCCTGGCACGTTCGGCAAGCTAGTGCTGAGCAACACCGACGGCTTCGTTACCCTGCCCTCATGGACCAGAATCATCAGCCTGCCAGGCGTGCGCCACTTGCTCAAGCCGCTGGCCACTCGCGAAACGACAGCCCGCAAACTGTTCGACGCAGCGCTGCACAACCGGACAGCAATTGACGAGAGCCTCTACCGCAAACTCCTTGCCATTGCATGCGATCCGGAAGCGTTCGACACGACCATGCAGTTCAATCGGAACATAGCGCGGCTCGATATGACGCGCACCGGCCTGCGTTCGAGACTCGGTGAACTGAAGTCGCCCGTACTGATCATCTGGGGCGACCATGACCGGTACATTGCACCCGAATTCGCCGAGGTGGTCAAGCAGGAACTGCCTTGTTCAAAACTGATTGTCTTCAGAGAGTGCGGTCACTGCCCGATGCTCGAATACCCGGAACAATTCAGTTCGGAAATTACGTCATTTGTTTTTGAAGAAACTCCACCGAATCAAGAAGCATGCTTATAACGTTTGAAGGAATCGACGGCGCAGGCAAGTCCACGCAGGTCGTCAAACTAAAACGTCATCTCCAGGAACGCGGTCGCGAAGTGCTGACCCTGCGCGAGCCGGGCGGCACGCCGGTCGCCGAACACATTCGGGAGCTGCTGCTCGACAGCAAGCACGATATTGGCGCGATTGGCGAATTGCTGCTCTTTTCGGCAAGCCGCGCCGAACTGATGGAAAAGGTGATCGCGCCCGCGCTGGAAAAGGACTACGACGTCATTCTGGATCGCTTTTTCGACTCGACCACGGCCTACCAAGGCTATGGCCGGGGACTCGAGCTTGGTATGCTTGCCGAAATCAACCGGATCGCCTCGCAGGGCATTCGTCCGGCAATCACCTTCTACCTCGACCTCACACCCGAAGATGCGCTGATGCGGAAATTCTCCAAAACATCGCTACCGCTGGCCTTCGAATCCGAAGAACTCGACCGCATGGAGAACTCGGGACTGGAGTTCTACCAGCGGGTACGCGCCGGTTATCACGCCATTATGAAAGCGGAACCACAGCGTATGTTTCTCATTGACGCGCTGTTGACACCAGCCGAAATTCATCGGGAAATCCTTTCACGCCTCGCCGCGTTCGAAACTCCGGTAGCTCCGGTCGGTCAGAAAGGCTAAAAAGGAACCGAAACAATGCCTGATTCGTTAACAGTTACAGCGGTACAAAAAACAAGATTTACTGAATCGCGAAACTCTTTTTTTGTAATTTTGCGTTTAGGTCCGTCATAATTTTCCCTCAGCCTGCTTCGCATGTACACTACTATTGTCAATGAGAGAAGTCTTCGCACCTGCAACTTTCCCATTACGTTGCAGGATATCAGAACGCTCAAGGAACTCTACCGCCTCAAATCCGAAACCAGGGACTTGCGGGAACCGATTGTACGGAACATCATGAAGCAGCGGGTCGTGGGCAAAGGGTGTATCGAGTCGCTGAAAAACGCCCTCTACTCGCTTGAAACCATTTACATCGACGACTACACCGGTCAGCGTTTGCTCCGTCTTGACGGGGTGCAGCAGATTGAGGTCGATTTGACTTACGAAATCCGCGAACTTCAGAAAGATATTTACTACCTCGAATACGGCGAAGATCGCTTCATTGAGTACTTAGCCAAGTTTATTCCTGGCTTCACCGATTACGTTACCGACGGCGTGGAAATGCTCCGGGGCAAGAAGTTTAGCGCCTTCATCACCGACCGCGACGGCACCACCAACAACTACTGCGGCCGCTACCGCTCCTCGATCCAGCCAATCTACAACTCGGTCTTTTTGTCGCGTTTCGCCAAGAACTGCTGCCAGTATCCACTGATTATCACCTCTGCGCCGCTCAAGGATTTCGGTATTCTGAACGTGTCGATCAACCCGGAGCATATTTTCGTTTACGCTGGTTCGAAGGGGCGCGAGTTCATCGACGTCGAGGGCACGTTCCACTCCTACCCCATCGAACCGGGCAAGCAGGAGCTGATTCGCCTGCTCAACGAGCGGATGCAATTGCTCTTGCGCGATCCGTCGTTCGAAAAGTTCAACTTCATAGGCTCAGCCTTGCAAATCAAGTTTGGCCAGACCACCATCGCCCGTCAGGACATCACCCGTTCGATTAATGAAGCTGAGTCAGCAGCGTTCCTCGAAAAGGTCAAGGGCATCGTGCACGACATCGACCCTGAAGGCAAAAACTTCCGGATCGAAGACACCGGACTGGATATCGAGATCATTCTCACCATCGACGTCGATCCCGAGACGCACCATATCCGCGATTTCGATAAAGGTGATGGCCTGGAGTTCATCTGTCGGGAACTCGATATCGAACGTGCGAGCGGTTCGGTGCTGGTTTGTGGCGATACCCCGTCGGATCTTCCGATGCTGACCAAGGCGATGGAGATGTACAACGACGTCTGGGCGATCTTTGTGACCAGGGACGAGAAGCTGATGCGGCAGGTCAAACATATCTGCCCGAAAAGTTACACGGTGCCCTATCCCGACATTCTCCTGACAATCCTCGGCTTGCTTTCACTTTAAGCTGTCTTAAGCTGTAACTTTTTTTAAAAAAACTTTTAACCGATAACCGCACACAATGAACATGAATTTCAAAGGAGTCATTTTTGATCTCGACGGTGTTATTACCGGCACGGCAAAAGTCCACAGTCTTGCGTGGGAGGCCATGTTCAATTCGTTTCTGAAGAACTATGCAGAGGTCAACAATGAGCCCTACGTCCCGTTCGACCCGCAAAATGACTATCTGAAATACGTTGACGGCAAGCCACGTATGGAGGGTGTCAAGAGCTTCCTGGCTTCCAGGGACATTGAAATTCCGTATGGCGAGCTCGACGATATTCCGGAGCAGGAGACCGTCTGCGGCCTCGGCAACCGCAAGAACAGCCTCTTCACTGAAATCCTCGTCAAGGAGGGGCCGGAGGTGTTCCAGAGCTCGGTTGAGTTCATCAAGAATCTGAAAGCTCGCGGGGTGCGCATTGGCGTCGCCTCGTCGAGCCGCAACTGCAAGCTCATTCTCCAGCTTGCCGGTCTTGAGCACCTGTTCGAGACGCGGGTTGACGGCGAAGTGTCGATCGAAATGAAGCTCAAGGGCAAGCCAAATCCCGATATTTTCATCACCGCCGCAACCAATCTCGGCCTCGAACCGCACGACTGCGTGGTGGTGGAAGACGCCATCTCGGGCGTGCAGGCAGGTTCGAAAGGCAACTTTGGCCTCGTGCTCGGCATTGCTCGCGAAATCGAGGGACTCAAGCTGAAGGAGCAGGGGGCAGATATCGTGGTGCGCGACTTGAGTGAAATTACCATTGAGGACATCGAGCGCTGGTTCGACGAAGGGCTTGAGCAGGAGGGCTGGAATCTCCGGTACGACTCTTGGGCGCCGAAAGATGAGCGCCTCCGCGAATCGCTGACCACAACCGGTAACGGCTACATGGGCGTGCGCGGTGCGTTCGAGAGCGGCATGGCCTCGAAGCACCACTACCCCGGCACTTACCTGGCTGGCGTGTTCAACAAGCTTCCGTCACAGGTGCACGGCCAGACCGTCTGGAACAACGACATGGTCAACGTGCCAAACTGGCTGCCCATCGAATTCCGGATCGGCAGCGGCGAATTCATCAATCCGCTGGAGCAGAAAATCCTGAGCTACCGCCAGAATCTTGATATGCGTCACGCTCTGCTGGAGCGCGAAATGGTGGGCCAAGATACGCTGGGCAACATCACCCGCATCAAAAGCCAGCGTTTCTGCAGCATGGATAACCCCCATCTTGCAGCCATTCGCTATGTCATCGAACCGATCAACTATTCGGCGGAACTTGAAATCCGCTCCACCATCGACGGCACGGTGAAAAATTTGGGGGTACAGCGCTACAGCAGCCTCTCCAACGACCACCTCGACCACGTCGATCACGGCACATCGAACGAAAACGGCGGCATGTTCCTGCATGTACGCACCAACCATTCCGGCGTCGATATCGTCACCCACGCCCGCACGACCTTGCGCTGCGGTTACCACGGCGAGCCAGTACAGGGCAGCCGCATCACCAGCGCCCCGCGCCGTATCAGCGAGAACTTCCGGTTAAGGGTGTCGGCAGACAAGCGCTGCATCATCGAAAAGGTGGTTTCGATCCACACCTCACGCGACGAAGGCCAGCACGACCCGGTGAAGACCGGCGCTAAAACGCTCGCGGCGGCAGGTTCGTTCGATGAGCTGTTTGACAGCCATTGCTCCGCTTGGGAGGACATCTGGGCCAAAGCCGATATGAAAATCCAGGGTGACCGCTTCACCCAGAAGGTACTTCGCCTGCACATCTACCATCTGATGAGCACCGCCTCACCGCACAACACCTCAATCGACGCTAGCATCGCCGCGCGCGGCCTGAGTGGCGAGGGGTATCGCGGCCACTACTTCTGGGATGAAATCTACATCATGCCGTTCTACATCCAGCACGCGCCGGAAGTGGCGCGTGCGCTACTGATGTACCGCTACCACCATCTCGACGCGGCTCGTGAGTACGCTCGCGAAAACGACTACCACGGCGCGATGTACCCTTGGCAGACTGCCGATGACGGACGCGAGGAGACCCCGACCATCCACTACAACCCGAAGAGCGAGGCCTGGGATCCAGACCTGAGCTGCCGCCAGCGCCACGTCTCAATTGCCGTATTCTACGACGCTTGGCGCTACGTGCACGACACCAACGATACAGAATTCCTGAACAGCTACGGCGCGGAGATGATGTTCGAGATCGCCCGTTTCTGGGCAAGCATTGCCAAATTCTCGCCCGAAACCGGACGCTACCACATCGAAGGGGTTATGGGCCCGGATGAGTTCCACGAAGAGCTGCCCGGTTCCGGTAAACCCGGTCTGAAAGACAATTCTTACACCAACATCATGAGTGCTTGGCTGCTTGAACAAGCGCTTGAAATCAGCCAGAAGCTTGAGCCCGAGGTCATGGAACGCCTCATGGAGAAGATCAGCATTGGCCACGACGAGTTCATGCAGTGGCGAGAGATTATGAACAAGATGAACGTGCTGATCAACAAGGATGGCATCCTCGAGCAGTTCGATGGCTACATGGGCCTCAAGGAGCTCGACTGGGAGCACTACAAGCTCAAATATGGCAACATCCACCGGATGGACAGGATTCTGAAGGCCGAAAACGATTCGCCCGACCGCTATAAGGTGGCAAAACAGGCCGATGTGCTGATGACCTTCTACACACTCAGTCCGAAAGAGGTCTCGACGCTACTTGAAAAGCTTGGCTATACTCTCCCCGAGCCGCTCAGGTTTGTGCGCAAAAACTACGCCTATTACGAGCCGAGAACCAGCCACGGTTCGACGTTGAGCAAGGTGGTGCACTCGATCATTTCGAGCTATCTTCAGGATGGCCACGAAACCGCTTGGCGCTGGTTTATCGAAGCACTTAAAAGCGACATTCAGGACACGCAGGGCGGCACCACGCAGGAGGGAATCCACTGCGGCGTGATGGCCGGAACCATCGACACGGTCACGCGCTACTTCGCAGGCGTCGCCTTCTACAAGGACATGCTCAACATCAAGCCGAACTTCCCGGCACACTGGAAATCGATTGAAACCACGCTCTGCTTCCAGCATAGCTGGTACCGCATCGCGCTTACGCCAACCAGCGTAACCGTCACGCTGACCGAGTCCGACGCCGACGAAAAACCAGCCCTCATCAACGGCCACTCCGTTATCCTCAAAAAGGGCGAGGAAATGACCGTGACCCTTAACTGAAGCCCAATTACGCCGGGAGGATATTCTGCATCCTCCCGGTTTTGGTATTTGCCCGCCACGTCCTATATTTAATTTCGCCTTTTCAGGGCTCATTACTCACAGACCCCCAATAGACATGCGGCTCTCGAACTTTCGATACACCCTCCCCAAAACAAGAATCGCCGATCATCCCGCATCGCCCCGTGATGCCTGCAAGCTGATGGTGCTGCACCGTCACAAAAAGGACATTGAGCACAAGGTGTTCACCGACATCGTCTCATACTTCAACAAGGGCGACCTGCTGGTGGTCAACAACAGCCGGGTTTTTCCCGCCAAGATCTTCGGCCAGAAAGAGAAAACCGACGCCAAGATTGAAGTCTTTCTGCTCCGAGAGCTCAACAAGGAGGCCGGACTCTGGGACGTGCTGGTCGATCCGGCCCGCAAGGTTCGCGTCGGCAACAAAATCTATTTTGAAGATGACGTCGTAGCCGAAGTGGTCGATAACACCACCTCGCGAGGTCGAACGATCCGTTTCCTCAACCCCGACATTGACGTCTTCGAGATGGTCGAAAAGATCGGCCAGGTTCCGCTTCCACCCTACTTCACCAGAAAGCCGAAGGAGTCAGACCGCACCAATTACCAGACTGTTTACGCCAGTCAAACCGGTGCGGTGGTCGCCCCAATGGGCGGCCTGCACTTCACCATGCCGCTCTTGGAGCAGATCCAGAAGGTGGGCGTCAAGATTCTGCCCATCACCCTGCACCCGAGTTTGAGTACATTCAACGCCATTGAAGTCGAGGACGTCTCGAAGCACAAAATGGACTCCGAGTACTTCAACATCCCCTACCAGACGGCCATGGAGATCAATGAAACCAAAATTAACAAGTCTGGCCGGGTGTTCGTCGTTGGCACGACAACCTGTCGCGCTCTGGAGGCCAACGCCACGGTTGAGGGCAAGATCAAGTTTGGTCAGGGTTGGACCGACAAGTTCATCTATCCCCCATACCGCTTCAAGGTGACCGACGCGCTCATCACCAACTTCCAGCAGCCTGAAACCACGCTGATGATGGTGGTCAGCGCCTTCGCCGAGCACCGCTTGCTGATGGATGCCTACAAGACCGCGCTCAAGAACAACTACCGGTTCCTGGCTTACGGGGACTCAATGCTCATTGTCTGAAGCCCATGAAAACCGTTGCAATCATCGCCGCTAGCGGCGTCGGCAAGCGCATGAAGCTTGATGGCGGCATGAGCAAGCAGATGATCGAAATCGGAGGCCGTACGGTCATCTGGCACACCATGAAGGCCTTTCAGGACGCCGAATCGGTCGAAGCGGTTTACATCGCCACCAAAAGCAACAGCATCGAGCCGTTCACGCAGCTCGCCCGAGAGAGCGGCTTCACCAAAATCCGCTCGATCATCGAGGGCGGTAAGGAGCGGCAGGACTCGATCTACAACTGCATGAAGTTGATCGAACAGGAGATCGAAACCTCCGGCGTGATGCCCGACGCCATTCTGGTGCACGACGGCGCGCGCCCCTTCATCCAGCCGGAGGAGATTGACCAGATCGCCCGGCAGTCGGCTGAACACGGCGCGTGCGTTCCGGCCACCAAGCCGAAAGACACGATCAAGTTCATTGGCCGCACGTCCGATGTATTCGGCGAAACACTCGACCGCAGTCGCCTGCTCCAAGTGCAGACGCCGCAAGGATTCGCGCCGGAAAAGCTGCTCGAAGCGCACCGGAAAGCCGCCAGCGAGCATTGGTACGCCACCGATGACGCGGCGCTTGTGGAACGCTACTTCCCCGAGCAGGAGATTCACGTCTATCAAACCGGCTACCACAACATCAAGATCACCACGCCCGAGGACGTCCCCGTCGGCGAGGCGATTCTGGCCGGGTTGAAAGCCGGAAAAAGTGGAAAATAATTGCTAACTGGCATTTGTTTTGTACAAGCGCTGTCGTATATTATCAGCCCTTAAGGTGAGATAGCTCAGTTGGTTAGAGCACAGGATTCATAACCCTGAGGTCGAGGGTTCAACTCCCTCTCTCACCACAACCAGAGAGTCCCGCTTGTCATCACGTGATAAGCGGGCAACTCGAACAAGCGGGTGTAACTCAGTTGGTAGAGTGTTTGCTTCCCAAGCAAAATGTCGCGAGTTCGAATCTCGTCACCCGCTCATCGCTTCCCCCATACGCTCCCCGCTCACGCACGCTTCTCTAGCTCAACCATTCCGCGCCATGACACAGGATTCGATTTTCACTGTTCCGGTCACGCCCGAAGAGATCAATGCAACGCAGATCATCGAAGGTCAGATGGCCCGCCACCTTGGCATTTCGATCACCGCCGTCGGCTCCGACTTCATGACCGCCTCCATGCCGGTCGATCATCGCACCATCCAGCGCATCGGCATTCTGCACGGCGGAGCCTCGCTCGCGCTTGCCGAAACGGTCGGCAGTATCGCCGCCTCGTATTGCGTCGATCGTGACAAATACTTTATCGTCGGCCAGGAGATCAACGCCAACCACCTCCGCTCTGTGCGGCAGGGCGAAAGCGCCGTACACGCTACCGCCACTCCGCTTCACCTGGGTCGCACTTCGCAGGTATGGGACATCAAGATTCGTGACGATAAAGAGCGCCTTGTCTGCGTCAGCCGCTTCACGGTCGCCGTGCTTGAAAAGCGCGGGTAAACCAAAAACGTCAGGACTTGTACAGGGCCGATTACCCATCCGCTCATCCCGTGTACTTCGTAGGCGTGCTTCGCGAAGCGCCCGTACAGCATCATCGATAAACGATCAGGTTCGATTTCGATTCGGAGGCACGGCAAATAGTTACATAACTCCGGCGTTCTTCCATTCTGCCGGCTTTCAAGCCGGGGAATGTCAGTTCCCGTCCCCGCCTGTCATTGCGAAGAGCGAAGCGACGCGGCAATCCAGACTCGTTGCTCACCACCAAAATGGATCGCCGCGTCCCGACAAGTCGAGACTCGCGATGATGAGGGCTGAGTAACAGTTGATGTGACGAAACAACGCGGCAATCCGCTCGGCACCTTTTCATAGACGATCCCGACTGCGACACTCGCG